>CAIOHN010000236.1 GCA_903858105.1 uncultured Pseudomonadota bacterium
CCGTCGCGTCAGCGACACAAATATCACTCAGCCCTAGCGAAAAACTAAACAAACGCTCAACCTCAATCACTAGCCGTCTTAAACCTAGCCGCCGCCCCCAACAACCCCGACACAAAAAACGCCGTTCCCACCAAAGTAAACCGCAAATTCAACTTCTCAATCGCTAAATCGTCGGTGGCATACAGCATAAAAATCACCGCAATCCCGCCCCAGGCCATAAACCGCAATACGCCCGACAGAATGGCTTTACTCAAGACTTCGGTTTCGCGGGTCGGCACGTCCATCCGGTACGCCACGAAACCGCAGATCAGGGCCGGCATAATCCCCCAGCGCGCATGGTCGAGGAAACTGTCCAGAAAATTGAAGTTATCCCGGTGATAAAAAGTCAGCTCCAGAATAAAGGTCGATATAGTGGTACTGACCACGAAGCCGACGAACATGATGGCCATGTAAAAGCCGTAATAGTGCTCGGCTGGTTCTTGTTGGTGCCTGAAGGCGATGCTTCGCAGAACAAAGACCAGCGAAATGGGCAACACGTAAATCGCCACCGAATAGGCTATCCAGCGCAAAGTCGTATAGCTAAAGTGCGGCAGCGGTTTATCTGGAAACAGAAATACGTTGTGCAACGCCACCGAAACCTCGCGCCCCAAAATCACTCCAAAAGCGGTCGCGGCGGCAAATATCAGTATGTATTTATAAGTATGCTTCAAACGGGCTTCATGGACATTGCCGCCGAGTTTTTTAACGGTGGCCCAAATATCGTCCTCGTTGGGGCTGCCAAACACCACCAGCGCAGCCAGTAACCGGCACAGCAAACCGGTCAGCCGATCCAAATCTTTTAACAAATTGACGGTTTTGGTGTAATGCGGCTCGGCTGCTTTCCAAATGATGACTTTTTCCGACATGGCATTGTAGGAAATACAGATTTCACCCCATTTCAGCGAGGGTTCGCTAAACAGGCGCCGATACGAAGATTGGTCGGCATAATGTTGGATTTGATCGAACAACAGGCTGTTATGCGCCCATTTATATTCAACCGTGGCACCGGATTTATCAAAATCACCAGCATCGATGCTTTGCACCAAAAGCCGATCGGCGATTTGTGATTTTATTTTATCGTCAGCCGCCGATAGCCGGGCTTTGATCAGCGCGTTGTAAACTTCGACAGCTTTAGTCGGTATCGCAAAGGCGTCGTGAATGCTATCGCGTAAAATCAGCAACGGGTTAAACGGGCTTTCCCAGCCGACGAAAAACAACATGATGCCAGCGGCGATTAATGGCAACAATTTATTGCCGTCCAGACCGTACAGCAGATTGACAAACTCGCCGACGCGCAAATGGCTGACGACCAGCGTTACCAGCGGCTCCAACGGCAACCACTGCCAGGTCAGCAAACAAAATAATACGGCCATTAAGGCGCAGTAAAGAGCAATCCCGGTCCAGTAGGTGCTGCGACGGATAAAATACTGCGGCAGGGTAGGTTCCGCACCCAGTTGAATCCGGCGCTTCTGAAAGGAGCGGTAGGCCAAAAATCCGGCTGCCACGGCACCGAGAAGCAGAATCGCAAAGTTAATCAGGGATTCGATAGTCATTTTTCCAAGGTATTGGTATAGGTTTGGGGTTTAGACTGCTGACACTAAGGCTTAATCCTCAAGGCGTCAAGACGATAGCCATAATCAGCCTTATTGGCTTAGTTATCGCCAGCGCAGATAAGTCTTGTGTTAGCGAAACAAGTTCCCGTGCAGACCGTACAGCAGACGCTTGTTGACACGAACAGTCCGAAACAAATATTGGAAACTAATAATCAAAAAAGCCAGCAAACTCAACAAAGAGCATGTGACTGAAGATAAGGAAAAAAGAAGAGATCTCCCGCCTGCGCCGTCTGATACTTTCGTCCTTGAACCGAAGGTTCAAGTGGAAACCAAATCCAGTCAATCAGGCTTCCTGAATAAACAGGCATGCACACCATGAATGGCAAAAAGTTTCCGGGGTAAAAACAGGTTCAGGAAACACCCAGTACTGCTCGAACGCCGCAGGAGATTGGATTTATAGTCTACCGGAATTACGGATTTTCCAAAACGTTTTCTATCTTGTGACGCAAATCAGCCAAACGCTCATTAATATCGCCGCTAGACTGATTTTTATTGGCCGCCACCAAATCGTGGGCCAGGTTTAAGGCCGCCAGCACGGCAATGCGGTCGGTACTGCTGACCTTGCCGGTATCGCGAATTTTGCGCATTTGTCTGTCCAATTCGTGGGCAGAGCTTAATAAGCCTTCTTTTTCGTCAACGGCGCAGGCGATTTTGTATTCTTTATCCAGAATGTTCAGCGAAACGGGCTGTACAGTTTTACTCACGAATCATGCTCCATGGCTTTCAACCGGGCGATCATCGCCTCGACTCGGGTTTTGGCAAGAGTGGTTTTCTCCAGCAACTTGGCTTTTTCCTTAACCAGGGCATCCTGTTTAACTTTCAAAGACTTATTCTCGCCTTTGACTTGATTGTATTGGGCAATCAGCGCATCCAGTTTTGCTTCCAGCGCTTCGAGTTCCGTTGATGGGTCTTTTTCTGTTTGAGACATAGCAGGAGTGTTGGCCGATATGACATTATAATCATCGTAGATACCGAAGAATGTTAGCATAAGCCATGTTATTAAACAGTTTTAATAGGAAACAAATCAGATGACTTACCGCTCATTTGAAGCCATTTTGGAACAACACGACAGCGATGTCGGTGCCGCGGAAGCGCATGGCATAGCCACTGGCATGTTGTGTGTCGAAATCAGGGCCGATGTTGAAAACTGGCTGCGCGAGTTATTCACCGATGAAGAACAACTGATCGACGAGGATAAAAGCCTGTTGCACGGCGTGTTTGAAAAAACCCGGCAATTACTGGAAAATCAAAACAACGATTTTTCGTTTGACTTATTGATGCCGGAAGACGACGACCCGCTTGACGAACAGGTCGAAGCCTTGCGCTGTTGGTGCCAGGGCTTTTTGTTCGGCGTGGGTTATGCGCAGACAGGCGCAGACTGGCCGGGCGAAACCGCAGAAGTGATGCGCGACATGATAGAGCTGACCAAAATCGACGTCGATGTGGGCGATGAAGACGATGAAAACGCCCTGGTCGAAATCCGGGAATATGTGCGGGCCTCGGTATTTACCGTCAGGGATCAGTTCGCCGAATTTAATCAATCGCAAAGCCATTAATCGCCACGATAGACCATGAAACAAAGCGAATTCAAAAAACGCCGCGCCAGTCTGATGAAACAAATCGGCAAGGGCAACATCGCCATTATCGCCAGCGCACCGCAGCGCACCCGCAACCGCGATGTGCATTACCCGTTTCGGCAGGATAGCGATTTTTATTATCTGACCGGTTTCAACGAAGCCGAATCGATGGCGGTGTTCATTCCCGGTCGCGAACAAGGCGAGTACATCCTGTTCTGCCGCGAATTCGACGAGAAAAAAGCCCTGTGGGAAGGCGCGCATGCCGGCCTGGAAGGCGCTACCAAACATTACGCCGCCGACGACTCGTTTCCCATCGATGATCTGGACGACATCCTGCCCGGTATGCTGGAAAATAAAGGCAAGGTGTTCTACCCGATGGGCAAGGACAGCGATCTGGATCACAAGCTGTTGGAGTGGATCAACCACATTCGCAAGCAATCGCGCAGCGGCGTAACCGCCCCCGGCGAATTGGTATCGCTGGAACACATCGTCCACGAAATGCGCTTGTTCAAAAGCGCGGAAGAACTTAAGTTGATGCGCCGTGCCGGCGAAGTATCCGCCAAGGCACATATTCGCGCCATGCAAGCCTGCAAGCCCGGCGTTTACGAATATCAGATAGAAGCCGAGCTGATCCATGAGTTTATTCAGGACGGCCTGCGGGCGGTGGCCTATCCGTCCATCGTCGCTGGTGGTAAAAATGCCTGTGTGCTGCATTACGTCGAAAATAAAGACAAACTAAATAAAGGCGATTTGCTGCTAATCGACGCTGGCGTGGAATGCGACCATTACGCCGCCGATATTACCCGCACCTTTCCGGTGTCCGGAAAATTCAGCGAGCCGCAAAGACAGCTATATCAACTGGTGCTGGACGCCCAGGCCGCAGCGCTGGAGCAAATCCGCCCCGGCATCGCCTGGAATAAAGCCCACGAAGCCTCTGTGGACACCTTGACCAAAGGTCTGGTGCAATTAGGGCTTTTGACCGGCAAAGTCAAAAAACTGATTAAAGACGAAAAATACAAACAGTTTTACATGCACCGCATCGGCCATTGGCTGGGCATGGATGTGCATGACGTTGGCGATTACAAAATTAAAGACGAATGGCGCTTGCTGGAACCGGGCATGGTATTGACGGTAGAACCCGGCCTTTATGTACCAGCCGATTGCGATACCGTAGACAAACAATGGCGCGGCATTGGCATCCGCATCGAGGACGACGTATTGGTCACTAAAGACGGCTACGAAATCCTTACCCTGGCTGTGCCAAAATCGGTTGCCGATATTGAAGCTATCATGGCGGTGGACTAAACAATGCAGCACGATTACGACCTGATCATCGTTGGCGCCGGCCTGGCCGGTAACTGTCTGGCGTTGGCGCTGAAAGACAGCGGCTTGCGCATTGCTCTGGTCGAAGCCAACAGCCGCGAGCAACTGCGCAACTCGCCAGCCGGCGACCGCGCTTTGGCCCTGGCGGCTGGCACCGTGGAATTGCTGGAGGCGCTGGGAGCCTGGCGTGGCGTGGCCGACAAAGCCACCGCCATCAAAAACATTCACGTCTCTGATCGCGGCCATTTTGGCAAAACCCGCCTGTCTGCCGCCGACCAAGGTGTGGAGGCACTTGGCTATGTGATCGTCGCCCGCGACATCGAACAGCATGTGGCGGATTTAGTCGAACAAACCGACGCCGCCTGCTTGTATCAATGCCGGGTGGCCGGTTTGATGTCCGGTCGCGATGCAGTAAATGTCAGCCTGAAACAGCATGACGGCAGTTCTTTAAATGTCAGCGCACAATTATTGGTAGGTGCTGATGGCGGCAACTCCACGGTGCGCAAGCTGCTAGAAATCCCGCAGCAAGTCACCGAATACGGCCAAACCGCGCTGGTTACTACCGTGCAATCGGCCTTACCGCATCGCAATACCGCCTTTGAACGCTTCACCGAGTTTGGCCCGTTGGCGATGCTGCCGGTGACCGGCAAACAATCGGCGGTGGTGTGGACCCGCACGCACGAGCAAGCGGAAACCTTGCTCAGCGTAAACGATCACGAATTTTTAACCGAGCTGCAAAATTGTTTTGGTTACCGACTGGGCGAGTTAAAACTGGCCGCACCGCGCCGGGCGTTTCCCTTAAGCTTGATTCGCGCCGAAGGCATGGTGTCTGGTCGTACCGTCATCATCGGCAACGCCGTGCATCAATTGCATCCGGTGGCCGGCCAAGGTTTCAATCTGGGCATCCGTGATGTGGCACTACTAGCGGAAATGCTGCTGGAACAACAACTGCGTCAGGCTGACCTGGGCGATCCGGCTGCACTGCGCAGCTACAGCAAGCAACGCGAGCAGGACCACAGCAAAACCATCGGTTTTACCGATAACGTCGTCAAACTGTTCTCCAACAGCAATTTGCCCTTAGCAGCCGTACGTAATGCTGGCTTGACCTTGCTGGATCACCTGCCCTTCGCCAAGCAACTACTCACCCGTCATGCGATGGGTTTGGCGGATCGGTTGCCTAAATTGGGGGATAGAAAATAACACCAAAAAACCAAGCGCCAGCATATTGATGTAGCCAAACCGATGTTGCAATAACACGGCATCGTCAGTGACGCCCCAACCCCCTACCACGCAAGAGCCTGATAGCAACCGGTAGAACCGGCCCGGCTAAAATCCTATGCCGCCAAACAGCTTAGCCCCCAGGAACCAGCGCGCAAAGCCTTATTGAAACAGGGCGTATTTAGCCATCAACGGTAGATTAACTGTCTGCAGGATAGGCCTAAACCGGCAAGCATTGCTACAATAGCGTATTAGATTTTAACGACACATTATCCAGGGAGTACTCCATGATTCGCTTTCCAGCCGAATGGGAAACACAATCAGCCGTCATTATCGCGTGGCCGCATCATAGCGGCGATTTTACTAATCTGTCGGCTGTCGAAGACACCTATCACTTCGTCGCCACTACGATTAGCCGTTTTCAACCCTTGCTGATTCTGTGCAAGGATGGCGAGCACCAACAGCATATCCAGACCCACCTGGGTCACAACGAAAAGATTCACATGCTGCAGGCTGATTACAACGATATTTGGTTGCGGGATACGGTATTCCTGACCATGGAATGGCAGCATCCCAAGGCCTCGCTGCAATTACTTAACTTTCGGTTTAACGGTTGGGGCAATAAATACCCGCATGCCGCTGACGACAATTTGAATCTTAAGTTGTTTGCTCATCCGATTTTCAAAGGCCACCCCACTGCGACGCTGGATCTGGTCCTGGAAGGCGGTAGCGTTGAGTCCGATGGTCAAGGGACTATCATGACCACCAAAAACTGCCTGCTCAATCCCAATCGCAACCCGGATTTATCGGAAGCGGCGATTGTCGGTGAGTTGCAAAACTATCTGGGTGCCAAACAGATTTTATGGGTAGAGCAAAGCAATCTGGCGGGTGACGATACCGATGC
>CAIOHN010000237.1 GCA_903858105.1 uncultured Pseudomonadota bacterium
TTACTAACACAAAATGCGGGGTTTTTGGCGGCGATGTCGTGATTTTGGTCCGTAGCCTGGATGAAACAAAGCGCAATCCGGGTTGATTGAAGCGACAGTCTGTAGTCACCTTAAGAGCGCCAATCTAAAATTACCAACTTCCACTACTCAGTCTTTGCCCCAAAAAATACTACAGTCGCAGCGTAGTAGCAAAAACCAGCCAAACCGTCCGCGCATTTCTGCCAATTTCCCAAAATAATACCTTTCAAATAACAAACTATACGTTTGCCATACGCCGCGCTATAGCGCTGAGTGGCGATTGAGAATTACGATATGCACCGGTTGACATGGAAAGGAGTTTTCATGGCAACCGATTGATTTTATTCTGTAATTCGGTGCGGGGGACGAAACGGATTCGAGCAGTGATTTTTCATGCTGAAAAATAATAAAAACCTATCTACAACGAGGAATGTTTATGCAATGCACCAACCGACTGTTTAAATTAAAAGCGCTGGCTATCGCCATATTGGCGTGCCAAGGCGTGAGTTTCGATGCCGCAGCTGCTGCCCCATGCAAATTAATCACCGCAGCGCGGGTGTTTGACGGTATCAACCCACCTCAAGCCAATATGAGTGTGTTAATTGTCGGCGACAAAGTACAACAGGTTGGGACCTATGCGGCATTGAAAGGACAATGTGCCAGTCAGTTAAATTTAGGCGACGCCACCATACTGCCTGGATTCATTGAATCGCATGCGCACGTAACCTTTCAGAATGTTAGAAAAGACGCAGTGCTGGAGCATGGCATCACCACCGTACAAGATACCGGCGGTCCGTTATTACCGCCCCAAGGCGGCAATGGCTCGCTGCGTTTGTTGAGCACCGGCCCCATTATCCAGGCCCAAGACGGATACCCATTAAATATTTTTTCCGCGGATGGTGTGGGCGGCTACGACAAAATCGGCGTCAATATTGCCGAAACTGCAACCGAAAGCGAAGTTAAGCAAGTCGTTACGGATTTGGTCAACGGCGGCGCCACGGCGGTTAAAATTTCCCTGGAAGTCGGCGGCGAAGCTGGAGCTCCCTGGATGATGGCGCATGGCGAAACCCCAGTGCCGCCCAATGCCGGCAACTGGCCAATCCTGTCCGCACAACACGTACAATGGATTGTGCAACAAGCGCATTTGCTGGGTAAGCGGGTTATCGCACATGTTGGCGAAGACGTGGGATTTGCCCGTGCGTTCAATAGCGGGGTTGACGAATTGGCACATATGCCTTGCGCGCAAATCAACAGCGAATTACTCCACGAGGCCGTGCATTCCGGTGCTGTTACATTTGTAACCACCGTTGATACCTTGGGCTCTTGTGCCGGCATCCACGCCAACATGCACGAAATTGCGCATGTCGTCGAAGGTCATGCCCCGGAGATCGCATATCCATTTATTTACGGCTCGGAAGTGGCCCACGACAATGTGCCTTGGGGGATCAACGGCGAAGAAATGCATTTAATGTTGCATTTGGGCAGCGGTAGCAGCATCGATTTTGCCGACGTGATGAACGTGATGACGGCTGCAACTTCAAAAGCCGGTGCGCGACTGGGCATCCCTGGCCTGGGTTCCTTGGTAGCCAACGCACCCGCCGATTTGATTGCGGTAAAAGGCAATCCATTTGAAAGATTCAAATTGCTGGAGTATCCAGACTTGGTCATGTCTGGCGGAAAGTTGGTGGTCTACAAGTTTCAGCGCTAGCCGAAATTTAAACCGCCGAAACCGGCTGCCGGGGTTTTGAGTAGGCTCAACTGTGTGGTGTAGCCAAGTCTTAACCCCGTCGTAATCGTGATCTTTTACTTGCGCTATAACGCTAATTCCATGAAAAAAATAGATTTTGTATCCTTATTCCTTATATGGCTTTGTCTGGGCAGCAATGCCGCTCAGGCTAATGTATTGACATTTGACGACGTCGCCACCGATCCAGGTAGTACCTGGGAGGCTATTCCCAATGGCTATGGCGGTTTAAATTGGTCTAACTTTTGGGTGCTTGCGCCGCAGTTGGATCTTAGTCTGGATCCATCGCTGGGCTGGCAAAATGGTTTGGTGTCTGGAGATTTCCTGGCCTACAATCAAGCGGGTGCTGTAGCCGAGGTGTCTTCTGGCAGTGTGTTTGATTTTGACGGCGCTTACTTTAACGCGTCTTATCGCGACGGGTTGCAAGTGACGGCAACTGGTTGGAAAAACGGTGCGCAGTTGTATCAAACCAGTATCGAAGTCGATACCAATGCCGCGCAGTATTTCGCGTTTAACTTCAGCGGCATTGATAGTCTGCGTTTCGAATCCAGCGGCGGCATAGCGCCGGATGTCTGGGATGGTACTCAATTTAACATCGACAATTTCAGTTTTAAGCCAGCGCCGGTGCCGGTGCCTGCTGCGGTGTGGCTATTTGGCTCTGGAATCATCGGCTTGGCTGGTGCGGCTCGTCGTCGTCAGCTAATGCAGGCTTGATTGAGCAAACCCGAAGCAGGGCTAGGGTGTGGTGAGTTTACGAACCGCACCAATCGCCACGATGCGCTTTACGCTGTTCAGCACTTGTTACAGCGCTGATTTATATCCCCTCACCCCAGCCCTCTCCCGGGGGGAGAGGGGGCTTATGAAACCCAGCAGCTTAGAAGCTGGTTACATTATCATTCAACCCAGCCTACCTGTGCGAACCCAACATTAGCTTGATGTCAATTTGCTGACATTAGCAAAGCTTGAGCAAAGCCAGCACGTAAAGGCAATTTGCACGATGTTGTGACGCCACGGCTACTTGATATTTCGTACCAAAAAGTTCTTTTGCCCGCAGGATTTAGCCGCACTTTTTACTATGTCGGCACCGCATGCCTGTATTGCTCCGGTTTTATCCAGGCAGATAAACATTTCCTTAAAAAAACGACCGCCGCCAGCACAAAACGGCGCTATGGCATAGTCTGCCAACCAAGGATTTGCGTCGGTAAAGGCTTTTTGCAAGCCCTCAGTGGTGGTGCGGAATGGCTGTTTCGGTTGTTGGTAGTCAGCTGGAATGGCGACTTTGCTTTTTAATGATTGGGATAATTGAAAATAGCCGGTCTGAGTCAGTCCAGAGCAAGTGCCGTGTTTTTCCCATTCATGTTCAAACAAAAATTCCGAGGGATATAGATTGGGAAAGGCTTGTGCTTGACTCGGCGCGTAGCGTTCCTGGGTACAAAAACTGGGATAACCGACATTATATTGCGGCCACAAGCCATGCAGCACCAAATCCAGTTTCTTGCCGCATTGCTCAGAATCTTTAGGCTGTTCTGCGCAAAAACTGGGCGACCAGGACAAAGCCAGCACATAACCGTCAAACTTACCCGGCTTGCCCTTGGCGACAGCGGCAGTCGTAAAAACCGCCAAAAGTAGCAACAACACTATATTCATAACACGTTTCCGGTTGGAGTAACTGTAAGGGCCAATTAATGCGCCCCTCGTGGTTTAAATCATCAATTGCTGCCAAATCCTATCGACTTCTGCGCGCAATTCCTTAAATTCATCGCCCTGAGCGGTGGCGCTGTGGTCTTTCAGTACCTGATGATGGCCATAATCGCGATACGCGCAATAGGCTTTTTTTAATAACACCGCGTCGGCAGCGCTGATAAAGTCGTGTTGCTGCAAACCCTCCAGCAAACGCACGTTATCGGTATAAGTTGCCAGGTCAGGGTGCTTGGCGGTTTCGGCCAGTACGCCAAATTGCACCATAAACTCGATGTCGGCAATGCCGCCGTGGCTTTGTTTAAGGTCGAACACGTCCGGGTCTTTGGGGGCCAGATTGTCGCGCATTTTTTCGCGCATCTCCCGCACTTCGGTTTTCAGCAGGTCGCGATCTCTGGCTATGCCCAGGATTCGACCGCGTATTGCTGCGTAGCTTTGCTGCAAGGCTTCGTCGCCCACTACGCACCGGGCGCGCACCAGGGCTTGATGCTCCCAGGTCCAGGCTTCGTTTTTCAGATAAGCCTCGTAATGATCGATATGCGTCACCAGCAAGCCTGAGTCGCCGTTGGGGCGTAAGCGTAAATCCGCTTCGTACAGGATGCCGGACAACATTTTTGTATCCAGAATGTGTCTGATCTTTTGGCCCAGACGCAGGTAAAATTGGCCGCAACTGATGGGTTTTTCGCCGTTGGTTTGTGCATCGCCGTCGGCACAATCGTATAAAAACACCAGATCAAGATCAGAGCCATAGCCCAACTCGATACCGCCGAATTTACCAAAAGCGACAATCGCAAAATGCTGGGGCGTTGGCCCAGTGCCGGGTGGAAAGCCGTGTTTGCTGACCAGCATTTGCCAGGCGCGCTCCAGTACTTGTTCCAGAATGGCTTCCGCAGTCCAGGTCAGATAATCGCTGACGATCATCACCGGGATGGCGCCCATGATGTCGGCAGCCGCCACTCTCAACACGTTTAGGTGTTTGAACTGCCGCAAAGCGATCATCAGTTGTTCGCTATCCTGGGCGTCAATTTTATTCAGTTCGCGTTGTAAATCCTCGCGCAGCGCCTGTTTTTGTAAAGGCTCGTAAAGTGAGCGGGTATCCAGTAATTCATCGAACAGAATCGGATACAAGGATAGATATTCGCAAATCCAGGGGCTCGCCGCCGCCAGTTTTATCAATTGCCCCAGCGCATCAGGATTTTCCGCCAGCAAGGCCAGGTAAACATTGCGACCGGCCACCGCTTCAAACAAATCCAGGATGCGCAGCAAGGTGACATTGGCGTTTTCGCAACTGGGTACTTGTTCGATCAGTTGCGGCATCAATCTATCCAACACCGCCGCGCCTTTGCTGGTCATGCGTTTTACGGCGTGGGATTCTTTAAAATCGAGGATGGCTTTTTGAATCGTTACCGGGTCGGTAAAGCCGTAGTCGGTTAAGGTCTCCAGGGCCATTTCGTCGTCGGCACCGCTGGTCCAGATCAAACGGGCGCTTTGTTGTTTATTGTCCTGGTCGCTAAGCGAAAATACTTGTTCAAAAATCTCCTGCACTTGGGTGCGGACGCTATCCAATTCGGTTTTGAAGGCCTGCCAATCCTCAAAATCCAGCGAGTACGCCAAAATCGCTTGCACCAGCGGGTTGCCGGGTAAGTCGTGAGTTTGTCGGTCTTGATATTGTTGAATGTGATTTTCCACCCGCCGCAAAAAGCGATACGCAAATGTCAGGCTTGCTACATCTTCGGCAGCCATTAATTGTAATTCTTCCAGCACCGCCAGGATGGTTTGAATCTCGCGCTGTTGCAAGGCCGGGTCTTGACCACCTCGAATCAATTGAAAAGCCTGGCCGATAAATTCCACTTCGCGGATGCCACCCGGTCCCAGTTTGACATTGTCGGCTCGGTCGCGGCGTCTAAGTTCCTGGGCAATCTGGAATTTTAAGGAACGCAGTTCCTCGAAAGCGCCGTAATCCAAATAGCGGCGATACACAAAGGGTTTGATCAGCGCGGCTAATTGCTTGCCGGTATTAAAGTCGCCGGCCACCTGACGGGCTTTGATCATGGCGTAGCGTTCCCATTCCCTGGCTTGCGTCAGGTAATATTGTGCCATACCATCAAAGTTCATAATCAAGGGCCCGCTGTCGCCAAACGGCCGCAAGCGCACGTCGGTTCTAAACACAAAGCCATCGACGGTAATTTCATCCAGCATTTTGACCAGGGAGCGGCAGATGCGGGTGAAGAACTCGCTATAACTGATTTCTTTTTTCTCGGTTAGCACACCGTCTTCGGCATACGCAAAGATCAGGTCTATATCGGACGAATAATTCAATTCCCAGGCACCAAGTTTGCCCATGCCCAGCACCACGATGTTAAACGGCGTACCATCTGCCAGTGCAGGCGTACCCCAGCGCTGGCATGCCTGAGCGTATAAAAAATCCAGGGCGGTTTGAATGCAAACTTCTGCCAAGCGGGTCAGGTCGGTCAGGGTCTCGTCCAGATCTGACCAACCGGCCAGATCGCGCCAGGCGATGCGCAGCATTTCCCGGCGACGAAATAGGCGTAATTGCTTGGCTAAAGCGGGTTCGCTATCCGCTGGGGCTTGTTGCAGAGCGGCTTGGTAATCGTCGCGGCGCAGCGGGGAGAATAGATCGTTGGATGTAACCAGTTCTGGAATCAGGTCGGGATTTCGCAGCCAGCTTTCGGTAATAAATTGACTGCAGGCGCATACCTTCAATGCTGACGCGCTAAATACGGCATTGTCAAAAATTGTCAGCTGTTCTGAGCTAAGCTTTTCATCAAGCTGCGCACAAAAATCCGTAGCCATACTTTGCAATTCATCCGGCAAATGCACTGAATGCTGAGATAACGAATCAAAAAGTGACATGAGCAATATCCTGGTTGCGAGGCTGAAACAGCATGATACCTAAACTGCAAGCCGTACCCTAGATGCCGACTGAAAAAATATCCACATGCCGATTAAGGTACACTTTCCGCGACCCATAGCCAGACGGTTGGTTATGCCAAATTATTATTAAATAGTTGATAGAGCAGGAGAGCAGGGTGTGAAAACCAAATTTATAGTGGCGATGGTATTGATTTTGAACGGCTGTTCCAGTTCGCAGACAAAACACGACCATGTCGAAGGTGGCCGCAGTCAAACCGGTCAACCTGCTTTGCATGCCGTACGCGACTCGCAATTACGTGAGTTGATGGCGCGCATGGACAGCCTGATGCAGGAGCGCTTTATGACCGAGCAGCAAGTGGACACCGAACGGCGCAAATATTCGCGGCAAATTGCGGAAACCGCCCGGAATTTATCGGGTAATGTCGATAACATTATCAGTAAGTTGCCAGGTTTGCAGCTAAGCGCCAGCGAACAAACTGCGTTTCTGGCCCTGGCAGGCAAATTGCGAGACGAGACTCGCGAGTTGCAGCGGCTTGCCGAGCAAAATCACATAGATGCCATACCGGATAGCCTGCATGAGATTAATACCACCTGTACATCTTGCCACGCCTTGTTTAGAAAGCTTGGGGGCTAATTGAGCATGCTAAAACCCGCAGCCAAAATCATCTTGATTTTACTGAGTTGTTTGTTCAGCACGACGACCTTGGCCGCCGATGAGGATATCAAGACTTTGCTGAAAGCCTTGAGCCAGCAGGTTACCCAGTTGCAGAGCCAGGTTGAGCGCTCCAATTCCCGGATTGAGCAGCTTGAGCAGGAGGTTCAGCAATACCGCGCGGGTCAAGTAGCTGGGAACAAAACGTTGGCTACTAATTCGACAGGCCAAGCGGCTGCGCCATCGGTTGCAACTGCTTCTGTGATGGACAACGACAAGGCCAAAGAAAAGCCCGCGGTGACGGTAGGCGATGTCAAAGGTACTTTTAAAATTCCGGGTACTGATACCTCCGTGGGTATGGGGGGATTTGTAAAAATGGATACCTTGTTTAATAGCGTGAGTGCAGGGCGAGACAGGCTGGGTGATCAGCAACTGGCGCTGTCGCAAATACCGATAGGTGCGATTGGAGAGCGTGGCCAGATTACTTTTCACGGCAAGGAAAGCCGGTTATGGTTCAAATCCTTTACACCCAGTAACTGGGGTGACATCAACACTTATATGGAAATGGATTTTTACGGCGACGCGGCGACCTACACCTATACGCCGCGCTTGCGACATGCCTATGGCTCAATCGGTCATTTCTTGGCGGGGCAAACCTGGACTACTTTTCTTAACGTAGCGGCGTTGCCGGATACGCTGGATGTCGGCGGTTCGGCTGGCGCAATGTTAAGTTTGCGGCAGCCGCTGGCGCGTTGGAGTGAACCGTTTAATGTGATGGATACGCCGATGGAGTTGCAAGTGGCGCTGGAGGCACCGCGTAGCAGGCTGTGGGTGGATAATCGACTTGAAACCGGCGCGGCCAACCGGGCTGGCGCCAGCGATCCCAATCTGGATGCGGCTTACTACACAACACCCAATGCTGATCGCTACCCAGACCTGGTGGCCCGGCTCAATCTAAACCCGTCATGGGGCAATCTGTCTTTGGCGGCTATGGGCAGACAGGTGCGCTATACCAATAGCGTGACAGGTTATAGGCAGGACGCCTGGGGTGGCGGTGTGAATGCGGCTGGGCGGATCAGCACCTTTGGTTTGGATAATATTCGTTTCACGGCCCATTATGGAAAAGGCGATGCGCGTTATGTATCCACCAACAATACGTTTGCTGATGCCACGCTGACTAACCGTGGAGCAATCGATCTGGTCGATACCTACGGCGGCATGCTGTCTTATCAGTATTGGTGGGATAAGCAATGGCGTTCCAGTGTCACTTATGGCTTCTCGCAAGCCGATTATCCAGCCTATGCTAATTCGGTATTGAGCAGGCAGGTGCAATCAGTACACGCCAATCTCTTGTGGAGCCCGGTCAGCCAGGCCATGTTGGGTGTGGAATATACATACGCGACGCGCGAGTTGATCGATGGTCGCGACGGTCTGTTGCAGCGGGTGCAGTTTTCGGCGCGGTATAGTTTTTAATGATTTAATCGGAACCGCAAATATCCCCTCTCCCTCAGGGAGAGGGCTAGGGTGAGGGGATGAAAAATTGATTTTAAGCCCCTCACCCCCAATCGTTTACCTGAGTACCCACAGGGCATTAACCATTCAGAAACGGCGACTGCAAAATCACCGCAGCGCTGATCATTGCCGCCGCAGTCAGAATCGTCCAGAGGGTGCGCTTGTTATTTCTTTGTAGCTGCTTGCGTAGCAGTGTCATTTCCCGCTGCTGATGCTGCATTTGTTGTTGCATCTGGGCGGCGCTTTGCACGGCTTGTAATACCAAGCCAGGAAACTCGGGCAGTTGCTCGGTGATTTCCGGGAACTTGCGCATCAGTTCTTTGATTTTTGCCGTCGGCCCCAGGCGCTGTTTAAACCAGTTTTCCAGAAACGGCTTGGCGGTTTGCCACAAATCCAGATCAGGATACAGTTGGCGGCCCAAGCCTTCTATGTTAAGCAGGGTTTTTTGCAGCAATACCAGTTGCGGTTGCACTACCATGTCGAAGCGGCGCGCGGTTTGGAATAGTCTTAACAGCAGCAAACCAAACGAAATATCTTTTAAGGGCTTCTCGAAAATCGGCTCGCAGACACTGCGAATCGCCGCTTCAAATTCTTCTACCCGCGTGGTGGCAGGCACCCAGCCGGATTCGATGTGCATCTGCGCAACGCGGCGGTAATCGTGGTTGAAAAACGCCAGAAAATTTTCGGCCAGATAGCGCTGATCGGAACTGGACAGACTGCCGACGATACCAAAATCCACCGCCAGATATTTGTCCGGTAACTGCACGAAAATATTGCCGGGATGCATGTCGGCATGGAAAAAGTTGTCGCGGAATACCTGGGTAAAAAAGATTTCCACGCCGCGCTCTGCCAGCTTTTTAAAATCGGCATTGCCTTTGCGTAAGGCGTCGATGTCGCCGACCGGTACGCCGTAAATGCGTTCCATCACCAGCACTTTGCGGCGGGTTAGCGGCCAGTGGATTTCCGGGATGTACAGCATCTCCGAGTTTTTGAAATTGGCGCGAATCGCACTGGCGTTGGAGGCTTCGCGCACCAAGTCCAGTTCGTCGAGAATGGTTTTTTCAAATTCGGCGACGATTTCCATCGCGCGCAAGCGGCGGGCGTCGGCCCAAAAGCGTTCCGCCAGACGGGCCAGTTCGTACAGCAAGCCCACATCGGAATGGATTTTGTCTTCAATATCCGGGCGCAGCACTTTAACGATGACTTTTTCGCCGCTATTCAGCGTGGCGGTGTGAACCTGGGCTACCGAGGCCGAGGCCAAAGGCTGCGGATCAAATTCGGCAAAGGCTTCTTCTATTGACTGACCCAGTTGCTGCTCGATAATTTTGCGGGCGGTGACTACCGAAAACGGCGGCACCTTATCCTGTAATTTGACCAGTTCTTCGGCGATGTCTTCCGGCAACAAGTCTTTACGGGTGGACAGGGTTTGGCCAAATTTGACGTAAATCGGTCCCAGGTCTTCCAGGGTTTTACGGATCCGTACGCCGCGCGGTTCGCGCGCTTTGCTGGTCCAATAGTTGGGCGACAAAAACGCGATGTAACGAATGGGGCGGAATAGATGGGTTTTTAAAACAATTTCGTCCAGGCCGTGGAACATCATCACCCAGTTGATGTGGATGAGGCGCATCAAAATTTTCGGGCGAATCACGGCTGTTGTCCTTTTATTGAGGCTCGGAGGTGTTGTTTAGTGCGGCGCTCAGACGCTCGAGGCGCGCGGTGAGCCGGTCGCAATCGTTGCGACTGGTATCGATCTGCTGGAAAAACAATTCTGCTTCGGTTTTGGCCGGTAACTCGCGGGTTTCTTCTTGCAGAAATTCTTCCAGATTTAACCTGAACGTGCTCAGGCTGTTGCGCGTCCAGTCGCGGCTGCCGCGGAAAAAATTGCCCAGGCGCTGGGCAAAGGCATCGCCGGTGTAGCGGGCGATTTTGCTTTCCAGATTAATATCCAGTTTTTCAAATAACCGTTGCAGGCGGCGGGCCAACTGGGTATCGCCTTCGATCCGCACTTCGCCTTTGAATAGCGAACGCATCGGCGTGGCGCTTAATCCCATTAAACCTAGTGCCGAGAGAGAACCGCTAAGCGTGGCATCCACCGTGCCCGGATAGCTTTCCAGAATCTGGATGCCATGGGAACTGGGGCAAAGATACAGGCTGCCGCTGACAGAGGAAATGTTCACGGCAATCACTTTACCGGCCATGGGTGTCAAATATTCTTCGACATGTGCATCCAACGCCAGGTACTGGTTTAGCGCCGCTTCCAGCGCCGAAATGAATAGCGGTTTTATGGTGCTGAGCATCACAAGGCCTGTTGCAACTGTTGCAGATATTCCTGCATGTCTTCGTTATTGACGCGCTGGTATAGATCGGCAACGCTCACGCTTAAACCTATCGATTCCAGCGTCAGGCTGTCGCCCAAAAAGTAGTGCTCCGAGTTCCAGTTCGCCGCGCGTCTATACACAACTATCTCGACGTGGTCTTGTTCGATAAGCACATATTCCTGCAGGCTGGGCAGGGCTTTGTAGGCGTGGAGTTTGATGGTTTTATCCGTGCGGCGGGTGGCTTTCGACAAAACTTCGACAATGATGGTCGGTTTGTCTGTGTAGTACTCGTTGCCGTTGTCGTCGTCGCAGACGACTAATACATCGGGATAAAAGAAACAATGGTCGACTTTTACCTTGATTTCCGAGGCAAACGGCTCGCACGGATGGACTATCAGGTGTTGGCTAAGTGCGGTAAAAAAATTGCCGACGAGCCGCTGGTGATTCCGGCTGGCACCGGCCATAGCATACACTTCACCGTCAATCAGCTCATGCTTGACGTCGCTGATTATTTCGCCAGCCAAGTAGTCGGCTTCGCTGATGTTATGCGATGCTTGTTTTAACGCCATTTCGCCCTCTCGTGACCGTTTTGTCGCTTAAAACTTATAGCCTCTATGCACGGCGACGATGCCTTGCGTCATATTGAAATACTCGCAGCGTTCCAGGCCAGCGTTTTCCATCATTTGTTTCAGCTCATCCTGCTTGGGATGCATGCGGATGGATTCGGCCAGATAGCGATAGCTGTCCTCGTCTTTGGCCACCACGGCGCCGATTTTCGGCAGTAATTTGAACGAGTAAAAATCGTAGACTTTTTCGGTGATGGGGTCGATAGGGTGCGAAAACTCGAGCACGATAACTCTGCCACCCGGTTTCAATACCCGGTACATGGAACGCAAGGCGGCGTCTTTGTCGGTGACGTTACGCAAGCCAAAACCAATCGTTACGCAATCGAAAGTATTGTCGGCAAACGGCAGGCATTCGGCGTTGACCTGGGCGTAGCGGATATTGCCGGTCAAACCATGATCGATCAAACGATCGCGGCCAGTACGCAACATGGCGGCGTTAATGTCGGCCAGTACCACCTGTCCGGATTTGCCTACGCGCTTTTCGTAAAGCATGGTCAAATCGCCAGTACCGCCAGCCAGATCCAATACAGAATCGCCTTCGCGGACGTTGGCCAGTTGTACGGCAACGCGCTTCCAGATGCGGTGGATGCCCAGCGACATCAGGTCGTTCATCACATCATATTGACTGGCGACCGAATCGAAAACGCCGCGCACCAGCGCCACTTTTTCTTGTTTGGGAACCTGTTTGAAGCCGAAATGGGTAGTATTGTCGTTTGTCATAATGATCTTTAATTGGGTAAGGGCGAGCGGCGGCTAAGGCCGGCTGCTTTGAGTTCTTCGAGATAATTCGACCAGAGTAAAGGAAATTCCGAGCCCAGTTTGTACAGCAAGTCCCAGCTATAAATGCCGCTGTCGTGACCGTCGCTAAAAGTCAGCGCAATGGCATAGTTGCCGATGGGACGAATATCGGTAATGGTCACGTCCTGTTTGCCGATTTGCAGGGTTTCCTGGCCTGGGCCGTGGCCTACGGCTTCTGCTGATTGGGTAAATACCCGCAAGTATTCGCTGGGCAGCTCATAGATGCTGTCATCGTCAAAATGAATTTCCAAAATCGCCGAAACCTTGTGCAATTTGATTTCGGTTGGAACGCGATGGCTAGGTGTGATTTGGACGCGCATGCTTACAGTATGTATCGGCTAAGGTCTTCGTCATCCGCTAACTCCATCAGATGCGCATCCACGTAGGCGGCATCGATGTTGATGGATTTTTCGACCAAATCTGGGGCGTCGAAGGAAATATCCTCCAACAGTTTTTCCAATATGGTGTGCAATCGGCGGGCACCGATGTTTTCGGTTTTTTCGTTGACTTGCCAGCCCAGTTCGGCGATGCGTTTGATGCCGTCGGCGGTGAATTGCACTTCCACACCTTCGGTTTTTAACAAGGCTTGATACTGCTCGGTTAACGAGGCGTCAGGCTCAGTCAGAATACGCACGAAGTCGTCGGCGCTCAGGGCGTTTAGCTCCACTCTGATCGGGAAACGGCCTTGCAGTTCCGGGATTAAATCAGACGGCTTGGTCAGATGAAACGCACCGGAAGCGATGAATAAAATATGATCGGTTTTGATCATGCCGTATTTGGTGGTGACGGTGCTGCCTTCCACCAGCGGCAATAAATCGCGCTGTACGCCTTCGCGGGAGACTTCGCCGCCGCCCATTTCCGCGCGTTTGCAAATCTTGTCGATTTCATCCAGAAACACGATGCCGTGTTGCTCGACAGATTCCAGCGCCGCTTGTTTGATCTCTTCTTCGTTGACCAATTTGCCGGCTTCTTCTTCCTGCAATAGTTTCAAGGCGTCTTTGATTTTCAGCTTGCGGGTTTTGGTGCGGTTACTTCCCAGGTTTTGAAACATGCCCTGCAGTTGGTTGGTCATTTCTTCCATGCCCGGTGGGGCCATGATTTCTACGCCTACCGACGGCGCGCTGACGTCTATCTGAATTTCCTTGTCGTTCAACTCGCCTTCGCGCAGCTTTTTGCGCATTTTTTGCCGCGTTGCTTCTTCTGAATCCGACAGCATGCCGCCCTCGGCGCGAGGCAATAAAATATCCAGTACCCGGTCTTCAGCGGCATCGGCGGCGCGATTTTGCACACGTTCCATCGCTGAGATGCGGGCCATTTTGACGGCGCTATCGATCAAGTCGCGAATAATCGATTCGACGTCGCGGCCGACATAACCCACCTCGGTAAATTTGGTGGCTTCGATTTTAATGAAGGGTGCGTTGGCTAAACGTGCCAGGCGGCGGGCGATTTCGGTTTTACCGACGCCGGTCGGGCCTATCATTAATATGTTTTTAGGCGTGATTTCGTCGCGCAATTCTGCAGCAACCTGGCTGCGGCGCCAGCGGTTACGCAGGGCAATGGCTACCGAACGCTTGGCGGCCGACTGGCCGACAATGTGTTTGTCCAGTTCACTGACGATTTCTCTTGGGGTCATTTGACTCATGGTTTTACTCTTGATGGGCCGATTGCGGCTCGGCGTCCAATTCTTCGATGCGTAAATTGTGGTTGGTATAGATACAAATATCTGCGGCGATACCCAGCGACTTCTCGACGATTTCCCGGGCGCTGAGTTCGGTGTTTTCCAGCAAGGCGCGCGCGGCACTTTGCGCAAAAGCACCACCTGAACCAATGGCGATAAAATCGTATTCCGGTTCGATGACGTCGCCGGTGCCGGAAATAACCAGCGAAGTTTTGCTGTCGGCAATAATCAGTAAAGCTTCCAGTTTGCGCAAGGCCCGGTCGGTGCGCCAGTCTTTGGCCATTTCCACGGCTGCGCGGGTCAAATTGCCGCGATGTTTTTCCAGTTTGCCTTCAAAATGTTCAAACAAGGTAAAGGCATCGGCCGTCGCCCCAGCAAAACCGGCGATCACTTTGTCGTGATACAAACGCCTGACTTTACGGGCATTGCCTTTCATTACAGTGTTGCCCAGTGTCACTTGGCCATCGCCGCCGATCACGACTTTATTGCCGCGTCGAACTGAAAGAATAGTGGTGCCTCTGAAGTTGGTCATGTCTGTGAATGAAAAAGCTAAAGGCGGCGATTTTACATGTTCTCGACGGCCATGGGGTAGAAGTTTAAAACCGACAGCCTGGCGGGCAAAATGCCCAAACATTGAACAAAGCACGAAAACTGATTAAAGTTGAAAGTGCTGGTATTTTAAGGATGCGCCGCTTTGACCGGCGTTACCCACATTACAATAACAACAAGAGGCTAGTCATGAGAGTGTCAATTCGCTGGAAAAGCGCGCTATTACTGAGCACAATGGTTTTTTCGAGTGCCGCATTGGCTTTATCGCCGGATGAGGAAGAAAGATTGAAAGAGTGTAAAAGGCCAAAATTTAGGGATTTCGTGCCCGAGCAAAAAGCCGAGGTCGATGCTGGAGCGGATATCGCCTTTCACGTATCCCATAATGCCGACCCGCTGACCATTGCCGCAGACATACACGGCGAAAAAATAAAAGTAAGCGTGGTCGATAAAAAAACTTTTTACTTTGTCTCCGCCAAATTGCCGCAATTAAGCCCTGGTTTTGTCCGTATCCACCTCTCCGCCAAATCTGCCGAGAGCAAGTTGGAGAGCGGTTGTTTGGGGCAAGACGGCTGGTTGATTAAAATCAAGGGCGACGCAGTGGCGGCAAAGCCTGCAGAACAGCCCGCGCCTGCTCAATAGCGGATTTTGTCGATTTTACGTTGCCACACATCAAAAGGTCGGGTAGCTGTGTCCAATATTAGTTGGCGCATGGCTATCTGGCGTTGATCAGTTGGTTTGTCGATTTCGGTGTAAATAAAACTGTCGTCGAAGCCGGCTTTTCCTGCATCAAAACGGTTGCAGGCAAAGTACACGGCTTTTAGTCTGGCCCAATAAATCGCGCCCAGACACATCGGGCAAGGTTCGCAGCTAGTGTAAAGCGTACACTCGGTTAATTGAAAATCGCCCAATTTCTGACAAGCCAAGCGGATGGCAGACACTTCTGCGTGAGCAGTCGGATCGAGATCCGGCGTAACCCGATTGCCGCTAGCGGCAATAATTTCCCCATCTTTGACAATAAGCGCACCGAACGGCCCGCCGCCACTTTCTATATTCTCGCAGGCCAGTTCAACCGCGCGTCTCAGAAATGCTTGATGCACTATAAGCCCAGTGGGTTGTTGGGATCGATGCCATCCATGAACGGCAGGCGACGATCTTCGTTGGTGATTTGATAGACCTTGCCCAGCCAGTTGTTGAACACGGCTTTGGCTGAATCGCGCCAGGTAATATCCAGATGTTCGATAATCTGTGCTTCCGGCATGGCTTTAAGCGGTCTGCCACCGTGTTTGGCTGCTTTGACATGAAGCGCGTATTCGGCCAGCAAACCTTGTACCTCGGCATCGAAATAATGCTCCGGATACGGCGGATAATCGTCGCGTTCGCCGCGGTAATAGCGTAATACTTCGCGCTTGTATTCTTTTAGCAGGCTAATGTCGTCGTATTCTGGATGGCCCTGGAAGAAGACGATCCGAAAGCCATCGGGGCTAACCGCCAGATGAACGCCTGCAGTTTCGCTACGCACCAGCACTTTCAGGCCGTGTTTTTCCATATCACTTTGAAACACCTCGTTAAAACGCGAATGCGGCACGTCAAAGCGGGTATTGATTTCCGCAACCAAGGGATGATCCCTGTCCACGACTTTGTGCGAAAACACTCCCCAGCGTTTAGCAGGTAGACGTGTGCGCTCTACACCATAGCAATGTTGAATCACGGCATGCGTCGCCAGACAAGAGCAAAGCACGGATGTAACGTTCTGCTTGGCCCATTCAAATACCTCAGTCAACGGCGCCCAAAACGCTTCTTCCTGCAAATGATCGTGGGTGACGTTAGCGCCGCTGATGATCAGGGCGTCCAGGCCGTCCTGTTTGATTTTCTCAAAGGATTCGTAGTATTGATGAATATGCGCCCAAGCTTCCGGGCTCCTTTCCAGGCCATCAATCGTAAACGGATGTACATGAAATTGCGCAATTTGGTTGCAGGCGCCTACCAGTCGGAAAAACTGGCGTTCGGTAGCCTCCAGCGCTGCGTCCGGCATGATATTCAACAAGCCGATATGCAATTCTCTGATCGACTGATGAGTGGCGCGATCCGGGCTGAGAATTTCCTCGCCTTCATCATGCAAACGCTGAAAAGTGGGTAAATCGGTATGAGCAACTAGCGGCATTTCACGAACGGTCTCAAGATTGTTGCCGGGTAATGGCCTCGGCGATCAGGCGGATAAAGTCATCTTCGCTGGTGACTTTTGCAGTTTCATCAGCGCTAATGGTGTAGCCGTATTGGTTGGCAATCGCTTCGTAGCGTGGCACCCTGGCTTTAAATAATTCTGGAAATACCCAGCTGACAAATTCGTCGGGCGGAATCTGGTCAGTCGAGCTGTAATTACGCTCGCGCATGAAGATCGTCAATTTTTCATCGACAAATTCTGGTCGGTAATACAGCGGTTTTGGATCGTTTTTGGCGCGGTCGATAATGGTTTGTTCCAGTGCTGGCGGAATTTTTATATAGACGATCAGCGTGTGCTTGGCCAGATTTTCCAAAACCTCCGGGCAGTCCAGTTCGCAAACGCTGCCACCCGCGTCGTTGATAAAATGCTTGTAGCCATAGATGGCTTCGGCTTTATGAATAAAATCCGGTACGTCGTTCATGGCAGCAATTTCGGCCTGGTGGTGTAGGGCCTGACGACGTTTAAATTCGCTTAGCGACAAGCCGCCCTTGTCAGGGTCGCCGAGTTTGCCCAAAAAGCTGGAGACTGGCGACAGGTTTTCGACGGTGATATTGCTGCAAATATAGATGGAGTCGGATTTAAGCAAATCGCGCAAAAACGGCACCCCCATCGCTTGTTGCTTGATATTGTCCAGAATCGGCTCTTCCAGATATTTGGTGCCGATGCGGTAGTCACCGGAGTAATGAAACCACTTATCTCTGGGTAATTTGGCTGACAAGGTAGTCTTGCCAGCGCCGGACATAGCCAGCAATGTAATACTCTTGGATTCCCAGTCCAAAAATTGTTGCGGGGTCATTTTCATACAATGTCTCAGTCCAGTAAGTCGCTAATGTCCAGGTCTTCGGAGTCCGGTCGCACGTGCCGGTCAGTGTCGGTATAACCCAAGTCGTCGGTTTCTACGTCGTCGAAGGGGGCGCTCCAGTCTTCTGGATCTTCGATGTAATCGATGGTAGATCCATACCAGGATTCGTTGTCGTACTCTCCCAAATCCCCATTGGCGAACTGCACTTCGACCGATTCGTCGTTACCTTCTATGGCGACGACTTTAAAGGTGAGGTTGCTTTCCAAATCTTTATACCAGCGGCCTATGACCGGGTCTGTAATAGTTGCCATCGTTACGTCCTCGCTGTGTTTATATCACCAGCAATGATAGCGAGTTTATACAGGCAGTGCGAGTGCATGGCATAAAACTGTGACGGTTTTCGATTAGAATGATGATCTTTACCGTTACTTGGCGCAATCGTGGACGAACACAGAATTATCGAGCTGGAAATTAAGCAGGCTTATCAGGAAGATTTGATTCAGGCTTTGAATCAAGTGGTGGCTGATCAGCAAAAACAGATAGGCAAACTGGAAGAGACGTGTAAATTGCTAAACGACAAAATCAAAAGTTTGGCGTTTGGCGATAACCAGTCCGGGCAAGCCGATGAAAGGCCGCCGCACTACTGATTGTAGATAGATGATGGGTGAATCGAGGCGCTCACGAATCCCTGAAAATCCCCTCTCCCTCAGGCAGAGGGCTAGGGTCAATGCCGTTAAGTTAAGTAGCGAGTTTGCTGTAGGGTCGAATTTATTCGACCTCAACACGCCCATCGTGCGAATAAATTCGCACCTACAGACAATCAGGATTTGCGTTGATTACGCCGCACCGGTTTGCTGTGGTTGGTGGCCAATGCGGTGTTGACTTGCGGCGATGCGCTGCAATCCATATGTCTGGCGCGCAGCCGTCTGCAAAAATCCTGACTATCGTCTTGCTGTAAACCCGTCCATTGTGCCCGCCATGCGGTGCTGCCTTTGGTTTTGGTTTTAACGATTCTGGCCTGACCAGACTTTGCCAATGGCCCCAATGCATTACGGGCCCGTTGCAGATTGACGTCGGCATCAATTTTTCGCGGATAACTACCGCCCATGCTTACGGTCCAGCTATTGCCATGCCGTTGTGGCTTGGCTGCGGCCAGTTGGTTTTGTTGCTTTAACAACTCGCGGCGACTATTGTGCGGCGCGTCGATATGAATCGGCTCGTAACGGCTGCTGCCAGAATCCGCCCCCATTTGCTCGGCACTGCCTGCGCAGCGATTGGATGACAATTGATACGGTGGCGGCAGGGCGCTGTAGTCTTTGAGTTGCGAGATATGCTCGCCGAACAAGCCGCGCTCGCTATTGGCAAAGCCCATATCCAGCAGATTACCCATTTGTTCAAAGCGTTCGCCGCTGCTATGCGCTCCCAATAACACACCGATCAAGCGATGGCCGTTGCGTTTGGCCGAGGCGATCAGGTTATAGCCCGAGCCGCAGGTAAAACCGGTTTTTAAACCGTCAGCATCCGGATAGCTTTTCAGAATGCGGTTGGTGTTGGGCATGACCCGGCCTTTGTAGGTAAATTCTGTGGCCGAAAAAAAGTGGTAATGCTGTGGAAAGTCGCGAATCAGTGCTGCTGATAATAGCGCCAGATCGCGAGCGCTACTGATTTGTCCGTCATTCGGCAAGCCACTGGCGTTCTCGAACGAACTATTGTACATGCCCAGGCTACGGGCCTGCTGGGTCATCATCGTCGCAAAATTGCTTTCAGAACCACCCAAGCGCTCCGCCAATACCACGGCGGCATCGTTAGCGGAGCGTGTGGTAACCGCCATAATGGCTTGTTCTACCGTCAGGCTTTGACCGGTGCGTAAACCCAGCTTGGATTGGGGTTGCGAGGCGGCATGCCTGGAGGCGAACACGGTCTCGTTGAGCCGGAGACGACCTGATTCCAGCGCCGACAGCGTCAAATAAATGGTCATGACCTTGGTCAGCGACGCCGGATACCAGCGTTGGGTCGATTCTGTTTCATGCACCACGCGACCTGTGTCGGCGTCGATGACAATCGCAGCATAGCGCGCAGCCGCACTAGGGCTTTGCAACATTAGGCAAGTGAGTGAAGCCAGGGCTAAGCGGATTTTCGGTAGGGTGCTCAAGTTATTACTTTGCTCCAGATATGTGGTCTAAGCGATTGACTGCGTTATTTAATCAGAATTATCGATTTCAAAAAAGACCCAATTAACGCGCGGCTGATTTATTTTGATTTGTTTTTCCATGGTATTGATCAAATCCACGGCTTCACGGACGCTTAAATCCGGTTGCAAATCAGCCTTGATAGCCACCATCACCTGATTGCCGTGGCTAATCGCCCACAGGTTAAGCACCTGTCTGACGCAGGCTTGCTTTTCTAAATAATTGTGAACTTGGTCGCGAATCTGGCTGTCTGCTTCGCCAAGCAATAGCGAATGTACTTCGCGGCCCACCAATATAGCCACGATCACTAACAGACAGCCGATGAGTATGGAGCCAATCGCATCGTACAAGGGGTCGCCGGTGACCAAGGTCAAGCCCAGCATAGCCGCGGCGATGACCAAGCCCAGCAACGCTGCCAAATCCTCACCTATCACCACCATCAGTTCGCTGGAGTGGGTGTTTTTAAACCAGTGCCAAAGGCCTTGCTCGCCACGTTCTTCTTGCATGGCGTTCATCGCCGCTCGTAATGAAAAACCTTCCATAATCACGGCGATAAATAAAATCCCCAGTGCCATTTCCGCATTTTCCACGGCTTGGGGTTCGTGATAACGCAGCCAGCCCTCGTGGATCGAAAACAGGCCACCCACTGAAAATAAGGTAATCGCCACCATCATCGACCAAATATACGATTCGCGGCCAAAACCCATCGGGTGTTTTTGGGTGGCGCTGCGAGCGGAGCGCTTCATGCCAATAAACAACAACACCTGATTGCCGCAATCGGCAAAGGAATGGATGGCTTCTGCTAACAATGAGCCAGAGCCGGTCCAGAAGGCAGCGCCGGATTTGGTTAGGGCAATGCCCAAATTAGCGGCAAAGGCGTAGACAATGGCAGAGCTTGAGTTGGCGTGAGACATAGGCTTGGCGTTGAGTAGGTTTGAAAATATGGCAATGCCAGGCCTTTTTGGCTGGTATTGCCAATTTTAGTGCAGAAGCAGGATTTTCCCTAACAACTTGCTGAGGAGTTTTGCGATGCCGCCAGACCTTGCCGTTGACGGTTGTGGGCTTTGCCACGACGTTTTTGCAGCCAGCGAATCAGTCCGGTGACAAATAAAACAGGGCAGGCCAGTCCGGCGATTAGCACCAACAATTGGCCGGTTAGTCCAAAAGCCTCGCCGCTGTGCAAAGGATGCAGCCAGTTAATCACCGTGTCGGCTGCGCCCAAGCCGCTGGGGTCGCTGATGGCTAGCACCTGGCCGGAATATTGATCCACCCAGACATTGGTTTTGGGAAAGCGCACACTGGGTTCGCCTGCTTGACGCAGATTAATCCGGTAGCTGCCGCTGGCTGTGTCAGGGGTTTCGATCCAGCACAGGCGGGCTTGCGGATACTGGGCTTGACCAACGGCGACAGCCTGATCCAGACTAATTCGAGCTTGAAATGGACTTGGTGCAGCCGACTGCGGTTTGGTTGCCGCATGCAAAGGCGAAAAATAAGCCAGCACTGGATTAACGTATTGCGGAATCTCAAGTGCGATGCCGGTTACGGCCAGCACCAGCATCACAAGCAGGCTGTAGATGCCAGCTAGTTTATGCAGATCATAATTTAAGCGGGCGCGACTGGCTTTGGGCTTTAAGGTCAATGCGCTATTGAGTTTGTGTAGCGGCGGCCACCACAAATAGACGCCGCTAAGCAGGGAGACTAATAACAAGCCGCCGATAATCGCCATGATAATTTTGCCCACATCGCCAAGCAGCAAGGTGTAATGCAAGTCGTATAGCCAGGTCATGACGAAATCACCCCAGAAGCGATTGTCAATAACCCGCCCTGAATAGGGATCGACAGACAGCATTAAGGGCGCAAAGCCATGCTCTGCGGTTTCTTGCGGTTTGTAATAACGGGCGGTGATAGCGCGCTGTGGCTGGTCAGGAATTTCCAGGCGCCAGGCATTTAGCCGGTTCGGTTCGGCTTGGCGCAGTGCCTGGAAGACGTTTTCGTAACTTTGGCGTGGTGTGCTGGTTTGAGCGATGATGAGTTGCGGGTTTAACCACTCGTCCAGATCGATGTAAAACACCAACAGGCTGCCGGTCAATCCCGCCAGCGCAATAATCAAACCCAGCGCCAGGCCGAGATACAAATGCACGGCCAGCCAAAACTGGCGCAGAGCCGGTTTTTTGCTGGCCGGATTTTTCATGTGTTAATAGTCGAACCTGACGTTTACTGCGCCATAAAAGGCGATGCCGTCGGCGGGTGAGAACAAAGGCCGAGCCAGAGGATTAGCACCAGTTGTGCCGTAAGATTCATCAAACCACAAGTATTCCCGGTGAGTATCAGTCAGGTTTTTAGCTTGAAATTGCAATTCGACTTGCTTGGTAACCTGATAGCCTAAATCGAGATTAAGCATGGCGTATTCGCCGTGCTTACCACGAGTGTTGGATTGGTCGGCAAAGAAATTACCCTGGCCGGTTGTCCATAGCGACGAGCGCAGCGCGTGGGTAATTTGATAATCAATACCGCCGGAGAACATATAATTGGGGGTGTTGACGATTTGATTGCCAGCAACGTATTCCATCGAAGACGGAATCACGCTAGGCGGATTGGTGGCTTTAGCTTCTTGCAGAGAATACGCCGTCCAGATGCTGACTTGGTCGATTGGACTAACTTTGACTTCTATATCGACACCTTGCCGTTTGGTGGGGCCGATCAGGGTTGAATCGTTGCTGCCCAGGGTGCGGCTGATTTCATTGCTGGCATCCTGCATCCAATACGCAACACGACCTTCGGCCCAATCGACCGGTTTTAGTTTTAGACCCACTTCCCAACCATCGTTGAGCGAAGGCCCGATATTTGACTGATTTCGGCCAAGGAATGTCGCTTGGCCTACGCCCACCTGAAACGTACGTCCCCAGTTGCCGTAAAGGCTGTAGCCTTCGATAGGCGTGATTACAGCACCTATCTTGGGTTGCGAAATGACGCCGTAATCGTTGACTCGAGATGGGCCGACGTTGCCCGGACGATAATTCATGAAGTCGCCGTCGATGACATCGGCACGGTAGCCTGGGGTGATTTTCAGCCACTTGGTAGGCTTGATCACCGCTTGCACATAGCCGCCGTAGTTGAGGAAATTCCAGTGTTCATCGTTACGGATATTGGTCGCATTGATGGGGGAGCGCGGTACGCCGAGATTGGTGCGATATTGCTTGTATTTGTTTTCTTGTTGTTGAAAGTCAAACCCCGATTCCAGCGAGAAATCTTCCAGCCAGTTAATCACAGGATGATAAGTCAACGAGGTAGTCGCGCCGTACTGCACTTCGTCACGATCACGTTTCACCTGAGCGCAGCATGAGTCAAATAAAACCAAGCGTTGGTCGTCGTAAAGGTTGCTGTAAGCCTTGGTTGACCAAAACAAGGTTTTGGTCAGATTTACGTCCAAATGGCTGCTGATTTGACCTACAGTGCGCTTACCGCCGTCGGTGGCGTTTCTTGGGAAGGATTGCTCTGGATTGGCAAGTTGTTCCTGGAAAGTCATGTAACCGGGCTCCTGGGCACCAGCTTCGCTCCAGCGCGCGATCAAGCCTACCTTGTATTTGTTATCGTCGGGTGTGTAAAACCATTTGCCGGAAAAGCTGTTTTTATCACTATCACTATGCTCGCGATAGCCATCGCTAGCGCGGTAAGAAATTTGGTAGTTCTGCGAGAGGCCGTCTTTTTCGTAACCAAGGCCAGACTGGACTTCGTGAGTATTAAAGCTGCCATAGCTGACCCGACCTTTGACATAGTTACCGCCGGTGGATGTGGTGATATTGGCATTGCCAGCAATATTATGCAGGCCGTAACGCGGGTCATTGGTGCCGCGCACCACTTCAATCGATTCAATGTCCAGCGGAAACAAGGCATCGATAAACGGCATATTGCCGTCGTTGCTGTTGCTGGGAATGCCGTCGATTAACAGTTTTACGGCGTTTACCCGACTTTCACCGTTAAAGCCACGAAATGAAAATTTGCCGGTGGTGGTGCCTTGGCCATATTGGGTGATTTGTACGCCAGGCATCCGGTGTAGCAAATCGAACGCGGTTGAGACGTTTTGGTCGGCAATTTTGTCGGCGCGCATAATGTCAACAGAGGTAGCGATATCGCGACTGGTTAATTTGCCGCCTTCTGGCTGGTCGCTGACAGTAACCGCGCCCAATTCAAAAATCGAATCGTCAGTTGAGGCGCGTGGTTTGGGTTCTGGCGCTTTTTTAACCGCAATCACACCATCATCAACCTGCTCATATTGCAAGCCGTTTTGTTTCAATACCCGATCCAAGGCCTGTTGTACGGTAAAGTTGCCTTTCAGGGCATCGGCCTTTAAACCCTGCACTGCTGAGTCGGCGAAGATGAGTTTGGTATTGGCGATTTTCGCCAGACTATCCAAAGTGGCGGCCAACGATTGAGCCGGAATATCAAAATTTTGGCTGGCGTCGGCGGCCATTGTGTCCATGGATGCTGCCAGAACCGCAGCCAGCAAGGCACTGGTTCCAGCTTGTTTCAATCGGTAAGTCATAATCATCTCCTGAAAGTTTGGAACGGCGGGGTTTTCTATTCGCCATATCCCTAATAACGAATCAGGGGAATGAAACTGGACAATTATTTTTAAGTTTTTTAATCGACCGATTTTTTATTGCGAATAAAACACGATGTTTTGGTTTTGACGCTGAATTTTGACAGGCAAGATTTTTTGTACGGCTTGCAAAAACGGCTTGAGATCGGTGGCATTGAAACTACCGCTTAAGGTCTGTTTGCTGACGTTTGGGTCGGCAAATACAAAATTGACGGCGTGGTAGCGCTCCAGTTCCGTCACGACCTCGGCAAGCGGGGTGTGATCGAATAACAGTTTGCCGTTGGTCCAGGCCGTGGCTGTTTGCGCATTGGTGGGTTTTACAGCTTGCCAGCGACCATTTTGGTCTGTCTGACGGCTAAAGCCCGCTTTAAGGCTTTCGCCAAACCAGCTGCGCCCCTGGCGCAACTCCACTTCGCCTTCCAATACGGCTACCGATGTGCTGGCATTATCGCGGCGGACATTAAATACAGTGCCAATGTCGCTGATGTTTAAGTTATCGGCATGCACCTGAAACGGTCGCCAGGCTTGATGAGCCACTGTAAACAGCGCTTCACCATGTTGCAGTTCTATATCGCGGCGTAACCAGGATAGTTTGACGCTCAGCGCTGTCGCGGTGTTTAACTGCAATTGCGAACCGTCGCTTAGATGCACACTGCGTTGTTCGCCGATGCCGGTTTGATAATCGATACGCGGCGCACTGTAATCCAGCCACCAGCCGCCTGTTAGCGCTACCAATAAGGCAGTGCTTAATATGGTCTTGGCGTGGCGGTCGCGGGGGCGGGCAGAGCGCGCGGCTTTTAGTCCGGGCACGGTTCGGGTTTTAAGGGTATCCAGATTTCCCCATAAGCCTTGCAGTTCGTTGTACGCCAGGCGATGCGTAGGATCTGCGCTTAGCCAAAGCTCGAATTGTTGGCGTTGTTGTATGTCACACTGTTCGGATTGCAGTTCGACAAACCATTCGGCGGCTTGTTTGAGAATACGTTGTCGTTGTATTGAACGTGTGCTTGCCATCTACCCGCTCAAATATTTTGCTGTGACAGCATCTGATGGCAATGCAGCATGGCTTTTACCAATTGGCGCTGCACGGTTTTTTCGGAAATTCCCAACTGGGTAGCGATTTCTGCGTAGTTTAGTTCATCGATTTTGCGTAGCAGCAAAATATGCCGACATTGGCCCGGCAGACTGGCTATGGCTTGCAATAACGCATCGCATTGCTGACGCAGAATTGCTGATTCTTCCGGTTGTGGATGTGGGCAGAGTAATTCGTCGTCCAGTGTTTGTGCGCGGGCGGTTGTGCGCTGGTGGCTGCGGATAAAGTCTATGGATAGGCGTTCTGCGGTGCGAAACAGATAGCCGGTGAGGTTGTCGGTATTCGCCAGACTGTCTTTGCCCAATAGGCGCAAATAGGCTTCCTGACTCAAATCTTGGGCGGTGTCTGGGCACTTTACCCGCTGTATTAGAAAGCTGACGATAGCGTCCCTGTGGCTATGGAACAAATCGGCAATCTGATCGTGATGAACGGCTACGGCTGGCAAACTAAGGCCTCTGAGATTTGCTGGAGTGAGATTGGCATTGCCAGCAAACGGAGTGCCAAAAATTGGCAGGCCACGGTTTTAAGGGGGTGGCCAGCGTTGTTCGGGCGGATGCAAGGATATTTTGCAAAAAACTATGTTATTTACCTGATTATGATTTGGTGTTTTCCCCTGTTTTTAAGCGTGGCAACACTTTTCTGGTTGGCTGGAATCGAGGGATGTTTGTCATTGAGTATGTGCAGCAATTCAGTGATGATGGTGTCGCAGTCAGTTTTCGAGGTATCGCCATGACGACACTCAGTTTTTCCAAACCGGATAGCTTTATCTTCAAACACAGGGTAGTCGGCATTGTGGCGTTTCCAAATGCGCAGATTTTGGATATTACCGGCCCCTTTGAAGTATTTAGTTTTGCTAACGCCTTGCTGCAAAAACTAGGTATCTGCGAACAAAAAATTTATTCGATCACACTGCTGGCTGCCGAGCCGGGGCCTATAACCACCATGTCCGGGCTGCAAATTGTGGCTGATGAGGCTTATGGCGACTCTGATAGTGAATTCGACACCTTGATAATTGCCGGCGGCGAAATTACAGCAGAATTATCCAACGTTAAGCTGCTGGATTGGATCAAGATCATGGTATCCAAAGTCAATCGATTAGCGTCGGTCTGCACGGGTGCTTTTCTGCTAGCTGAATCAGGCTTATTGGACGACCGTAAAGCCACCACGCATTGGCATTATTGTCAGCTTCTGGCAAAAAATTATCCGCGGATACACATAGAGCCCGATCAAATTTTTGTAAGGGATGGGCGTATTTTTACCTCCGGCGGCATCACCTCAGGAATCGATCTGGCATTGGCTATGGTGGAAGAGGATTGGGGGCAAGAGTTGGCGCTTGCTGTCGCGCGCTTTTTGGTGGTGTTTCTGAAGCGTCCTGGTGGGCAATCGCAATTCAGTAATTATTTAACCTGCGAGGCCAGTCATCGGCCCGACCTGCGCGAGTTACAAGCCTGGATCATGGCGCATACCGGCGAAGATTTGCGCGTCGAACTGTTGGCCGAGCGCATGGCGATGAGCCCACGTAATTTTGCCCGGCTATTTCTGGCCGAAACCGGCATGACACCTGCCAAATTCGTGGAAATGGCGCGGATTGATCAAGCACGTTTTTTACTGGAGGTGAGTGAGTTTACGATTGAGCTCATCGCCGACAAGTCCGGCTTTAAAGATACCGAGCGCATGCGTCGGGCATTTATTCGCCAAATTGGCGTCAATCCGCAAAATTACCGACAGCGTTTTAGCAAAGCGCTTAGCGCTTAATCCCACCCACGTCTGATCAAACAGTTTTCAGGTTGCAGCCATTGGCTTAATCGGCAATGACTTATCCACAATAATTCTAATAAGGGGATAGACATGCGTATTTTACTCATTTCAACTGCATTTTCTGGTTTGACGCAACGGTATTACACCGAGCTTGAAGACGCCGGTTATACGGTTTCTGTAGAGTTACACTTGGGTGATGAGGCCAAATTGTTAGAGGCTGTGGCGCTATTTAAACCGGATCTGATTCTTTGTCCGTTTCTTACCAAACGCATACCCAAAGCGCTTTACCAAAACTATAAATGTCTGATTGTACATCCAGGCATAAAAGGTGATCGCGGAGCCTCGTCGCTGGATTGGGCCATTCAAGCCGGTCTGGATGAGTGGGGTGTCACCTTGCTGGAGGCCGACGAGGAAATGGATGCCGGGGCGATTTGGGTCAGCAAGCGTTTTCCGTTGCGGGCGGCTACCAAAAGTAGCGTATTCAATCGCGAGCTTACCCAAGCTGCTGTCGATTGTCTGTGGGAGGCTTTGAGTTATTTTGAAGCCCCAGCTTTTAAACCGGAGCCCTTGGATTACACCAAGCGGGATGTAAAAGGCCGCTTGCAAGCTTGCATGAAACAAGCGGATCGGGCTATCGATTGGAAAAAACAAACCACCGCGCAAATTTTGCAGCGCATCCGTGCTGCCGATGGCACACCAGGCGTTTTGGACGAAATATACGGTCAGGCTTTTTACCTGTACAACGCGCAAGCCGAGGCAACTTTAAGCGGTAAGCCCGGTGAGATTATTGCCGTTGCCAATCAAGCCATTTGCCGGGCGACGATAGACGGCGCGGTATGGATCGGGCATTTGAAGCCAAAATTACCCGCTGGCAACGCTATTAAATTACCGGCACAAATGGCTTTGCGCGATTTGCAGCCAGCACCGGCAAAAGGCTGGCTGGGCTTATTGAATAAAACCGTGAAAAACATCGACATCGACTATACCCAACCCGGCAAACAATGGCCGTGCCAGGAAGTGTGGTACATCCTTGATGATGCCGCAGCGTATATCCACTTTGCCTTTCATAATGGCGGTATGAGTACGGCACAGTGCCAGTTATTGTTGGCGGTCTATCAGCATGTGGCCACCTTGGATGTCAAAGTGATTGTGTTAATGGGCGGCGAAAACTGCTGGTCCAACGGCATTCATCTTAACCACATCGAAGCGGCAAAAAATCCCGCCGACGAATCCTGGCAAAACATCAATGCCATGGACGATCTGATTCATCAAATAATTGCTACGATGGATAAGCTAACCATCGCCGCTTTAGCGGGCGGTGCCGGTGCCGGCGGGGCGATCTTGGCGATTGCGCCGGATCAGGTATTTGTCAGGGAAGGGGTGATTTTTAATCCGCATTACAAGAATATGGGCGAGCTTTATGGCTCGGAATACTGGACGTATTTGCTGCCCAAACGGGTTGGGCTTGGCATGGCCAATCAATTAACAGAAGAGCGTTTGCCGATCAGCGCCAAAAAAGCCTGGCGGATAGGTTTGGTGGACAGGGTGCTTGACCGGCAACTGCCGATATTTCTGGCCCAGGTCAAACAACTGGTTAGCACTTACCTTAACGATCCGGCGGCTTTAACGGCTTTACTGAAGCAAAAAGCCGAAACCCGCTGTGTCGATGAGGCTGCTAAACCCCTGGCTGCTTACCGTAAATTTGAACTCACCCAAATGTACGCCAACTTTTATGGCAACGACGCTTACCATCAGGCCAGGCAATGTTTTGTGTACAAACAAGGCTTGCAAAAAACGCCGGACAATATCGCCAAACATAGGCAATCGGCCGAAGTAAAGGCGCCGCAACCTGGCAGCTTGCTGCATTTTGCCTGGCAGGAAAGTTATGCCTTGGGCGATGAGAAAATCGATGACCAACACAAAGATTTTTTTGTATTGGCAGAAAAATTATTGGCTGCTCCGAATAAAGAAGCCATGATCGACACCATGTTTGATTTGTATCAGCATGTAAAAATCCATTTTGGCGAAGAAGAAGCCTTTATGCAGCAAGTGGGTTTTCATCATTACAAAAGCCATGTCAAAGAGCACAATTTGATGCTGGAAAAGCTATTGGAGATGGATAAAAAAGTCCAGCAAGATAACTGGAATGCCGAGGATGTGGCGAACTTTATCGATAAATGGACCAAGCATATTTTGAATTCCGACCTGGCGTTTAATCAGCATTGGAAGGAAATGTTTAAGTTCTGTGTATGAATTGTCGGCGTACTGAGTACGGCGCGTCTTAAAACTCAAATATTTAGAATGTTTCTGCGTTAACTAAGGCTCAAACCCGCGCATCGCTACTGCCCCTGAAAGCAGGTTTGCTATATCATGGCAGCATCAATTATTAATCAATGGGGCGGGATTATGGATAAGCTAAGGGCGCTGGGTCTCGGGCCGGTAGGCCAGGATGAACAAGCCGTAAAGCAACAATTGCATCTTTACATCAACCTTAAGCTGGCGTCTTGCGGTCAGCCGACGTGTATCGATAATGCCTCTGCGCAATTCATGGATACTGCGCAGGACTTGCTGAACAGCTATCTGGAAAAAAGCCGGCAGTTGGCCTCCTCGTCCTTGTATCCAGCCGACAGGCGTATCCAGGATTTTCTGGAGCGCTATTGTGCCGATTTGGGTATGGCAAAAGTCCCCAGTTTGCCTACCATGACCTTTGAACTGGACAAACACGGTGTGGCGCGCGAACTGTCTTTGCCCTTGGGCGAGGATGAATTTCGTTCAGAAATCGTCTCCAGTTTCCGGGTTAAACAAGGTATCTTGCATAACCCGGCCAGTGACCGCCGGACAACGCAAGGCTCGTTTCACATTGCCGAGGGCGGCTTGCCGGTGCCGGGCGACAAAAAGCAGGTGCCCAAACTGACCTTTGCCTTGATGCTGGCTGAGGCTTTGAATCCCCCCGCTGATTTATTGATTTTGCCGTTTACCGCGCATCAACCGCAACCAGCGCGGATGTTTGCGTCCTTGCTGCTGCGGCCAGTGGTGTGTCCAGAAATTCCGGGCGTTGCTGCCGAAAAATCGATGGAGATCCGCTTTTTTGCGCCGGGTAATCTGGTCAGCAACCTGGATTTTGTCGAAAGCATCTTTGGCAATGGCGGCAATCCGGCCTTACCGGAGTGCGATGCGGCGCTGGACGTGCAGCATTGGTCTGGCCATAGCGGTTGCGTGATTCTGGCACCGCATTTGAGCAAACTCACCAAAAAACAACTCGGCTTGCCGCATTGGGATGATGCCACTGAACGCCAACGCGCCGATGGCATGTGTTGGCAAATGCCAACCGAACTGTATAACGAAGGCCAGGCATTCAAACTGACCGCCCGCGACAGTAGTGGCGTGATTGTGACCTTACTGGCCGATAACTATTACGGCTATTGCAAGAAAGAAATCAAAACTCAAATCAGCTACGCCGCCAATTTGTTTGGCTTGGCCGAAGAAGAGCATGCCGGTGGCGCGTTGGCGTTTCGCAGAATCAATCATGGCGATGAGTTTGGTATCGGCAGCCTGACCCGCGAGCCGGGATACGATTTTGACGACATGACCTATCACTACGGCGCGCTGATGGACGTGCAACCGGAAGGCTATGCCATAGACCGAAGCTTTCCAGACATTATTTATGTACCGCAAGATTTACGGATGAGTCTGGCTACGCAAAAAATCACCTGGCTTAAAAACGGCCAGAGCCACAGCATACGCTTGCAACCCGGCAAGATTTACGTGCAGCCTAACGGTTATAAAATCGAAATGTGCAAGCATCCCGGCGCGCCGTCCTGGCGATTAATCGGCACGGTGGCCGAGGGTACGTTTTGCCACAAACCTTGCACGGTGTCTGGCGGCGGCAAGTCGGAAATTTCCAAGTCCATTGAGGACGCGGCAATTTACGGCCCACTGTTCGTCGATGATTTGCAACACGATCTGGATCGGGTGCAGGCGATTTTTGATAGAGATTATCTAAACCGCTTCTTGCCCGGTCACGAGCATGAAGATCGCGATCCGGTGCGCTCGGTACTGAGTGCGGAGCGCAGTTTGGGCTCGGTGATCAAAATGCTGACGCCTTCGCCGTATTACCTGCCGGAATTTAATAGCTGGCTGAAATCGATTCCGCCCAGTATCCTGGCGCTGGTATTTTTGATCAAACGTTTTTACCGCCCTGAGTGGGGCGACAATTGGCGCGATAATTTGTCGGTAGACGTTATAGATGGCGCACCAGGCCACGAATTGAAACTGCATCAGCGCAAGATCGTCGCCACCTATTTGCGCGTGGGTTTTGACCTGGACGGCGGCTGGCGAACCTTTAAGGTCAGACAAGACTATATCGCCTGCGAAAAAGTGCAGATGGAAGACGACATCAGCGCCTCAGTGGTAGTGCCAATGGCGGCAGTGCGGCCCTGGCTGGCGGACGATGGCTACAACATGAGCCTGAAATTGGTCAGCAACTGCGAATACCGATTGTTTCAGCGCCCTGACGATGCGGTGATTCCCGGTTACGATAAACAGACCGAACTGAATATGTCCGGTGCTGATAATTTTATGGCTAACTTTGAGCCGCTGAACCACGAGAAATTGTCGACTATCGTCGAAGATGTGATGACTTTTTCCAAATTCACCCCGCCGATGCAAAACTTGCTGGACAAGGCTTATCGTGACGGCAAAGGTTATGTGGTGTGCTCTGCGCATCCACGCCTGGTGGATGGCAAACCGTCGAAAAATCCGCGCTATCTGGAAACCCGAGTGGATGTGGTGAAACCCTTGCGCAAATATGTGGCCGAGATTGGCGCGCGTTTGCATCGCAAAATCGCCTTGAATCAGCCGCTGTGTCATCCGGTCGACGCCGTATTGACCGGGCGGCGTAACAATCCGCCGGAGCCAGGCATTAGAGCGTTGGCGGTTTACAACCCGATTCATTATCAAGAATTGCCGGAACTGTTCATGGATTTTGTCAGTTCCTTAACCGGCAAATCGCCGTCGACTACCGGCGCAGGTAGCGAAGGCGCATTGACCAAAGGGCCTTTCAACGCCTTGCGCGGCACCGTCGATTTGAACAACGCTTTGGTGTCGTTCATCCTTACCGGTTATCCGGGCTTCTCTAGCTCGGCAGGATTCATCGGGCCGGATACGCGGGTCGATCACGATGTTAGTTTGTTGATTCCAGAGATTTGGGCGCGTTTATCGCGACAAGAGCGGCAGCCGGAGTTTTTGCTGCATCATGGCTATCTGGAGCCATTGGCCGATTTCGAGCATAACGGCCAACTTGTTTTGGCTAGCCGCCTGGGGTATCGCATTACCAGTCACTTCGTGCATGGTTTGATGGGCAAGATTTTCGATAACCCGTACGCAGTGTTTACCGACGAGATTTTGCAGCCGGAACGCCAGGATCTGGAGGTGTTTGTCGATGGCATCAACAACATCGTCGAAACCCAGCAGCGGGTAGCGCAGCAATATCTGGAAGACGGCAGCGTTGATGATGCCTGTCCGCCACTGTATGCCTTGCTGCATATCATGGCCAATGGTCATTATCAGGGCAAAGACGCACATCACCCGGAGATTCGGGCCATGTTTACTCGCGACTATTTATTGGCTTCGGCGTGGTATCAGGAACGCTTGCACATCAAGCAACAACGCGATCTGGCCTTGTGGCAGCGGCATGTCGATTATTTGGCCGGGTTCTTGCATGACAGCAGTCACGAGGCGTTGATTGCCGAGCTGAGGCTGGTTGAGCGGCATCGTCAGGCCCAGCAAAAGCTGGCAGAGTTGGCTAGCCCAGCGTATTTGCAATCCCTGGTTGGCACCTTGGGAGCCGATCCTTTAGCGCCGTACGCTAGCGCCTGAGTGTAAGCTGGAACTAAAAAGGGGCTGCCGGCTTTGTTGACCGGCAGCCCCTTTTTTTTGGCTAATCGTTGATTTTGCCTATTCAAAGCCGCGAAGCGGAAAATGCCGAAGGCAGGTGTTTAAATCCCTTAAATACCGCCCGAGCTGTCGAGTTGTATAGGCCGTATAAGCGCCAGCGTTTCCGGCAATCATGCTACGCCAGAAACGCCTATCGGCTTATTCTGGCCTACAGCTGTCAAAATAAATATAGCCGTATATTTTTGCAACCTACGCTAATCAACCTTTATGCTTAGCTTTACCCTTCGGCGTTTCCCGGGCAATCAATGTCCGCGCCAACTTACGCAAACCATTAGACGACACTTCCAAACCCAGCGGCGAGCCTATCGATTCCAGTTCGTACATCAAGTCTGTCGCGGCAATCAATGTAACATAGCGCAGTTTCTCGCCGCCCGGTAATTGGGTAGAGGCATCGCGCAATAGTGGCGCAAACTTGTCCCAAGAGCCGTTAAAAAACTTACGCACTGGGTCGTTTTCGACTACCGATTCGCTGGTCAAGCCTTGCTCAAAAGCCTGTCCGGCTTTTTGCAGAACATCGCGCAAAGTGGCGCGACCGGTGTCGGCATCGTTAGTGATAGGCGCTTTATCAATCGCTTTTTCTAATGAAGCTTGCCAGCCTTGCCAGAGGCTTTGCCACTGCTTCAATTCTGCGTCGTTGAGGGCTTTTGCCGTTTTAACCTCGCCGCTGTTTTGATTTTTGGCGGTGTAACCAACGTTGATCAAAAGGCCTTTATCGTCCGCTTTGGCCTGATTGAAGCGCAGGCTGTTAATGGTGTCGTGCAATTCTTCGCTGTCTTCAGCCGCAATGTAAGGCAGCAAGGTTTTGGTGATGTCTGGCCGCGATTGATTCAAGTCGATTTTTAACGACGCCAATTTGGGTTCGGCAGCTTTTTTGATTAAGGATTGCAACTGATCAATGTGTAAAGGCTGGCCGTTGCGATCAAAGGCGTTGAGTTGAGTCACCGGGAAGCTGAGCACATTGCCAGTCGAATCCAGCGTCGGTTGTTGCAAGGTTTGCAAAACGCCAGACCATTCGACCAGCGTCATGCATTTGCCGCCCATTGAGGTGCCGATTCTGGCTTGGACATTATTCTGGATTTTGACCTGGCCTTGCTCGCCGCTGATTTGCGGATGATCCAGATCCAAAAAGCTGCATTGTTTGCCGTCTTTCCAGGCCCGTACTGATTCGTCCTGGCCGGTATAGAGCTGGCTTACCAGGATATTTTTGATAAAGCCATATTCCATGGGAACTGGAATATTGATTTCGCGAGCGAGTCCGGGCTGTGCCGTCAGCAACAGGCTGGTGGACAGTAAAATGGTTCGCAGTGATGACATGATTTACTCCTTAACGTTGTCGGGCGCTGATGGGTTGAGCGCGGCCGTGCCGCGATACGCGGATGAAATAGGGTAGCGCCGGTCGCGGCCAAAGGCTCTCGGCGTAATGCGGATACCTGGCGGCGATTGCCGGCGTTTGTATTCGTTTCTATCGACCAGGGTAATAGCGCGATGCACATCGGCGGTATTAAAGCCTGCCGCGACTATCTCAGTAGCCGATTTGTCCTGCTCCACATACAGCGCCAGAATCGGATCCAACACCGCATAAGGCGGTAAGGAATCTTCGTCTTTTTGGTCGGGCGCCAGTTCTGCGGAAGGCGGACGAGTAATCACCCGCTCTGGAATAACCGGCGACAGGCGGTTGCGGTATTCGGCCAGTTGATAAACCAGTAATTTGGATACGTCTTTCAGTGGCGCAAAGCCGCCGGCCATATCGCCGTATAGCGTGGCATAACCCACGCTCATTTCGCTTTTGTTCCCCGTTGTTAATAATAGCTTGCCTTGTTTATTGGAAATTGCCATCAGCAACACACCGCGGCAACGGGCCTGGATATTTTCTTCGGTGGTGTCTTTTTTAGTGCCGGCAAACAAGGGTGTCAGCATCTCGTTAAAGGCTGTCACCGCCGGTTCGATAGGGATAATGTGATGTTTAACGCCCAGCGCTTGGGCTTCCAAGATAGCGTCCTGGTTGCTCATGTCGTGCGTATAGCGCGATGGCATCAGCACTGCTTCAACCTGATCTGCGCCCAGCGCATCGACCGCCAAGGCCAGTACCAACGCAGAATCAATGCCGCCGGATAAACCTAAGATAGCGCCCTGAAAGCCATTTTTACGCACATAATCTTTAATGCCCAAGACCAAGGCCTGGTATTCGCTGGCCACCGGCTGGTAAAGCGCGGCGACCTGACTGGGCTGTGGCTGACTATTCACAAACTCAACGATGCTGAGTCGTTCGGCAAATTCGGTGGCGCGAAACACAATCTCGCCGTTGCGGTCGGCGACAAAAGACGCACCATCAAAAATCAACTCGTCCTGACCACCGATCTGGTTGACGTAGACCAGCGGGATCTGGGCATTTTTGACTTGCGAACAAATGATGTCTTCGCGCTGCTGCATTTTGCCAGCGTGAAACGGCGAGGCATTCAAACTCAGGATAATATCGGCCCCTGCGGCGTGATTATTGGCGATGACGCCCGGCTGCCAGATGTCTTCGCAAATAGTCAACGCCAATTGATGGTCGTTGACTTTGAACAGACAGATTTGATCGCCGGCACTAAAGTACCGCTGTTCGTCGAACACCCCGTAGTTGGGCAGGGCGGTTTTATGATACTCGGCCAGGGTTTCGCCATCGCGTAATACCACGGCAGTATTAAA
>CAIOHN010000238.1 GCA_903858105.1 uncultured Pseudomonadota bacterium
AAAGCGGCATCCGGGTGGCCTTTCTTTGGGTTACTTTTCTTTGGCCAAGCAAAGAAAAGTGACTCGGCTGTCGGTCCGAGAACCGACATACAAAAAACTGTCGCGTCAGCGACTCATCCTAATTTGCTGGGTCAGAGATCTTGATCGGTTTCGCTATCGGCTCCACCCTTCCTACCGACCTAAAATTGTCATTCAAACCAATTTTCTAAAACCAAACCTGCAAAATATTGAAAGTCATTGGTATTGCGGGTGACCAAGGTCAAATTGTTTACCGCAGCAACAGCGGCAATTTCCCCATCGACGTATGCGGCGGTTTTACCGCAGGCTTTTAAGGCAGCTCTTTGTTGCGCGAACCATTCAGCAGCAGCGTGATCGTAAGGCAAAATCAGTAAACCGTTATTTGCCAGCGTAGATAAATAAGACTGTAGTTCTGATTTTCGTTTTGAATCGGCTAGCGCGTTACAACCGTAATTGAGTTCATGCCAGACGATTGCGGAGCTTGCAAATTGACCATCGTGCTCTGCAAATCGTTGCATAACCTTAGCGTCAGGATTTTTCTTGGCAGGTTCAGACAGGATATTAGTGTCTAACAGACAAACTATTCTTCCCGTGCAAACTCACGACCCGTGCCTGATTCTTTGCGTAAGGCTTGAAGTTCATTGTTGGTAAAGCCAATGTCAGTGCTCTCACCAAGCTGACTGCGCCAATTCAAAATGGCGGAGTTCAGACTTTTATTGGGTGCGATGCTGCTTTGATATTGATGTTCAGAAATTAACACAGCCACAGGTTTGCCGTAGCGCGTCAGATGAATGGCTTCGCCGGTTTCAAGTTGATGAATCAACTGCGATAAGTTGTTTTTTGCATCAGCGATGGAGCTTGTTCTCACGGTAGAACCCTCTGCAATAATATGGTCAGCATTATAGCCATGTATTTTGTAAATCTAGCATTTCTAACTTTGGCAGCTAAAACAAAAAATTTGTTCAACCCGCTAATTTTTCCACAATAAACTGAGATAGTGCGATTGTCGGCTTTGCGACAATTAGCCTTTGCCTCCTGCTGTTGTCTTGTCGATAAGCTGCCAATGCTGCCTTGCAAGCCCTGATTCTCGATGCTTTAGCAGTTGGCAAGCGTTTTGCTTTGTTATCTGTAAGGGTGCAATCAAGCCCACGACAGATCAAGGTTTAGCCATGAAACGCAACTCCCACAGCATCATCATCGACGACACCACGCTCCGCGACGGCGAACAATCGGCTGGTGTGGTGTTTGCGCTGGAGGAAAAACTGGCTATTGCCCAACAGTTGGCCGCATTAGGCGTACCGGAACTGGAGATTGGTATTCCGGCGATGGGTGCGCAAGAGCGTGACGACATTAAAGCCATCGCCGCTTTAAAACTGCCGAGCAACTTGTTGGTGTGGTCACGGATGCGCGACGAGGATTTGCAAGATTGCCTGGGTTTGGGTGTTGCTACTGTGGATTTATCCATTTCTGCGTCCGATCAACACATCCAGCACAAACTCAAACAAAGCCGGGCCTGGGTATTAAGCACCATCGAGCGTTGCGTCAAAAACGCCGTCGCTGCCGGCATGCAGGTCTGTGTCGGTGCCGAGGACGCTTCGCGCGCCGACAGCGATTTTCTGGCGCAGATGGCCGAAGCCGCCCAAGCCGCTGGCGCCTGCCGGATTCGCTTTGCCGATACGGTGGGCGTAATGGAGCCATTTGGCGTGTTTGAGGCGATTCGTAAATTACGCGCCGTCACCGACATGGATATTGAAATGCACGCCCATGACGATCTGGGCTTGGCCACCGCCAACACGCTAGCTGCGGCTTTTGCCGGGGCGACCCATGTCAATACAACCGTCAACGGTTTGGGCGAACGGGCTGGCAATGCGGCACTGGAAGAAGTGGTGGTGGGTTTAACACAACTTTACGGCCTGGAAACCGGCGTGGATTTGCGTAACTTTCCAGTCTTGTCACAGCAAGTAGCGGCGGCGTCCGGCGATACCATCGGCAGTCGCAAAAGTCTGATCGGCCGCGATGTGTTTAGTCACGAAGCCGGCATCCACGTTGACGGCTTGCTGAAAGATCCCAACAACTATCAAGGCGTCGATCCGGCTTTGGTCGGTCGCAGCCACCAATTAGTGCTGGGCAAACATTCAGGCAGCCAAGGCGTGATGCATGCCTATCGGCAACTGGGTATTCAAATTAACCGCTGGCAGGCCGGTCGCCTGCTACCGTTGATCCGCGAGTTTGTCAGTCTGCATAAACGCGCACCGCAAACCAACGATTTAAACCAGTTCTTACACAGCCTATAACGAGGTGTCCGATGAGTAGCAATCGTCCAAAACTAGCCGTGCCCAGCACCGCCAAACTAGACGCTCCACAGCACAATCCGGCTCAGCAAGAACTGCAGGACGACCGTTATCCAGGTACTTTCTTCCGGGTGCCCGGTGTGCCTATGCCAGGCAAAACTACCTGGAGTTTAGCGAAATGATGTTCTTCTCGCCGTCGTCTTCCCGCATCAGTTTGGGACTTTTGAACGACTGGCGCGAGGATGTGGCTTGTGTGTTTGCCCGGGATCCGGCGGCACGCGGGATGGCCGAAGTGTTGCTGGCTTATCCCGGTGTGCATGCGGTGTTGCTGCACCGGGTAACTCATCGCTTGTGGCACAAGGATTTGAAATTGACCGCGCGTTTACTGGCGGCCTTTGCCCGCTGGCTGACCAATGTTGACATCCACCCCGGCGCGACCATAGGTCGGCGCTTTTTTATCGATCACGGCGCTGGCGTGGTGATTGGTGAGACTGCCGAGATTGGTAACGACGTGACGATGTATCACGGTGTAACGTTGGGCGGCACCACCTGGAACAAGGCAAAACGCCATCCAACCTTGGGTAATAACGTGTTGATCGGTGCTGGCGCCAAAATACTGGGCGCGATTAATTTGGGCGATAACGTGCGGGTTGGAGCCAACTCGGTGGTGATAAAAGACGTGCCGCCGTGCTGCACGGTGATCGGTATTCCTGGCCGGATTATCCAACAAAAAGGCATCAAGATTCAGGACCCACGCGGCATTGATCTGGATCACCATCTGGTGCCGGACCCGGTCGGTAAAGCCCTGAGCTGTTTAGTGGATAGGCTGGACGAGTTGGAAAACAATCAAAAACGCTTTGTAGTAGCCGAAGAAGCCTGCGATGGCTGCGAAGCCGAAGGTGTCTGCCACGGCGAGGAAATAGTGATTTTAAAGCATGCGGCAGGTGGTAAGTGATGGAAATGGATTTGCTGCAATTCGATGCCAAGGATTTGTACTTCGAGAAAGCCGACAGCCAGGAAGTGGAAGATTTAATTCAGTATGCCTCAGAGCGCTACGCCAGCGGCGATGCGGAATTGCCTTTGTTACAAGCCTATTTGCGCGCGCCGGAGTCCTTGAATGTGCTGGTGTCGCTGAATCGGTTTTATTACTACCAGCATCGTCTGACGGACGCCTTGTTGATTTCCGAAAGAGCCTTGACGCTGATCAGACCCGGCATTGATTTTCCGGAAGATTGGCAGCAGTTGCAAAGAGAGCATATCAGCGAGGCACCAAAAGACTTGCTGACCCGCATCAGGCTGTACCTGTTTACCCTGAAGTCGATCGGTTTTTTGAATATGCGTTTGGAAAATCTGGAATTGAGTCGGGCGATTTTTGAAAAGTTGGTGTCACTGGATGACAAAGACCGGATAGGCGCGCGCGGTTTGTTGGAGTTGGTCGTGCGTCGGCAGGAAGCGGCAGAGGGCATTTTCAGGATGCCAGACGTTTTCGGGTAGGCATCGGCCATAAATCAGATGCAAATTGTTGAGAGATGTTCGTCGTTCCGCGCAATTAACCTAAAGGTGATCGCCATGATTAGAAAACAAAAATCAGATCCATTTTTGGCCCAAACAGCTGTGATGCTGGTGGTTTTATTAGTGGTGTATGCATTGGGGGAACAACCTGCCAATCTCGATCACCTGATGATGAGGTAATACCGATGAGTTTAGAAGACGATATGGAAGAGTTGGAAGCGGCGGAAGACTTTCTGCGATATTTTGAACTGGAATACGATACCACCGTCGTCCACGTCAATCGGTTACATATCCTGCAGCGCTTCCACAATTATCTGAGTCAGGCCGGCGACAACATGCCGGAAGACGACGATGCGCAACGGGCGGTCTACAAAAAGCTGTTGCAGCGAGCCTATAACGATTTTGTGGAATCGGATGCGCAGACCGAAAAAGTATTTAAGGTCTTCAAAATGATGGAACCGCAAACCGTGTTTGTTTCCTTGGGCGACATTAAAACATGATAGACGAACGTTACGACGAAGAGCGCTTCGAATTCGGCGAGCGTGTTAGATTGACACGTAACGTCCGCAACGACGGCACTTATCCTGGCATGGATGTAGGCGATTTTCTGCTGCGCCGGGGTTGTGTCGGCAATGTGATCGAAGTGGGCACGTTTCTGCAGGATCAAGTGATTTACACCGTGCATTTTCTCGATCAAGGCCGCATGGTGGGCTGTCGGGCCGAAGAATTGATCCCTGCCGATGCGCCGTGGAACCCGAGTCGCTTCGAGTTCCGCGACCAGGTAGTCTGCACCATCGACATACCGACGCAAGAAGGCAGCTTCCCGGCGGGAACCCAAGGCGAAGTGCTGAAAGTATTGCGGGATGCCGTACCTTTGCTCTACCACGTGCGCTTTCCCGGAAAAACCATGCAAGTTCCCGAAAGTGTCCTGGAACCTGCGGACCCGGCCACCTTTAAAGAACCGGAGGCATAAGATGAGTCAGACGTCGATAGAGCCTTACACCCTGTTGCGGGCTGCCTTGAGCCTATTCCAGAAAGCGCCGACCGAACTGGAGCAAGTGCAGTTGCGTCAGGTGGAAGTGCAAGCCAAAAACGAATACGAAATTGAAGGCCGGGTGCTTAATTCTACCGAAGCCACCGGCGTGGTGATTTCCGATACCGAACTGGATAGAGCGTATCAGGAAGTGCGCGGCCGCTTCGATGACGAAGAGGCATTTTTGACCGCACTGGCCGCCAACGGTCTGGATAGCGATGTGCTAAAGGCCGCTTTGTATCGGCAATGTAAGGTCGATGCGGTAATGGATAGAGTGGCGGCACGCGCGCCCAAGGTCAATGAAGTGGAAATCGGTATTTTTTACCACTCGCACCCGGAAAAGTTTCATAAACCCGAGCAGCGTAAGGCCCGGCATATTCTGATCAGCATAAATCCCGACTACCCTGACAACACCCGCGAGGCAGCCTGGAAACGCATTAACGAAATTGCCGACACTTTAAAGCGCAAGCCTTACAAATTTGCCGAACTGGCTTTGAAATATTCTGAATGTCCTACCGCAGTGCAGGGTGGCGAAGTTGGATCGGTGGTTAAAGGCACTTTGTTTCCAGAGTTGGACGCAGTGCTGTTTGGTATGAAAGAAGACGCCATTAGCGATGTGGTGGAAACCGAGATGGGTTTTCATGTGATTCAGTGCCTGAAAATCATCCTGGCGGAAACCATGTCGCTTAAAAAAGCCACACCCAAGATTCAGCAACTCATGCAGGATCGTTACCGCAGAAATTGCCAGCGTACCTGGCTAGCCAGTCTGCCCTCAGCCAACAGGAGCGCCTAACATGGAAAAAGAACCCAAACATTGTTCGTTTTGCGGTATCGAAGCCTCAGCCGCCGTGCCGATGATCGCCGGCACGGAAGGTTATATCTGCGAAGCTTGCGTGATGTTGGCAAGCCAGGTGGTTTCCAGTTGGGGCAAGAAAAAAGAACTGGCGGATATGCAAGGGCCCCTGCCCAAACCTGCCGAGATGAAAGCGCTGCTGGATCAATATGTCATCGGCCAGGATCTGGCAAAAGAGATTCTTTCGGTAGCGGTTTACAACCACTACAAACGCCTGAAACACGTCGGCAGTAAAACCGGCGGCTTGGGTGAGGCCGACCAAAGCGTGGAAATCGGTAAATCCAATATTTTGATGATAGGCCCATCTGGCACCGGCAAAACCTTGCTGGCCAGCACCTTGGCCAAAATCGTCGGCGTACCGTTTGCCGTGGCAGATGCCACCACGCTGACGCAGGCCGGTTACGTTGGCGACGATGTCGAAAATATCCTGGTACGTTTGATTGATGTCGCCGACGGCCAAATCAGCAGAGCCGAGTGGGGCATTGTGTATATCGACGAGATCGACAAGATAGCCCGCAGCCCGGAACAGGCGTTCGGTACTCGTGACGTCTCCGGCGAAGGTGTACAGCAAGCTTTGCTGCGGCTGGTGGAAGGCTCGCAAGTCAAAGTCTCTGCCAAGGGCCGACGCAAGGATCACAGCGGCAACGACTCGGTGATGATAGATACCAGCAATATTTTGTTCGTCGCTGGTGGTGCGTTTCCGGGCTTGGAAAAACATGTCGAAAAACGCCTGTTGCCGCCGCAAACCGCGATTGGTTTTCATGCGGAAGTCAGCAATCCCGACGACAAACCCAGCCTGGAAGCCATGCTAAACGCCACGCAACCAGACGACTTAAAACGTTTTGGTTTGATACCGGAGTTTATCGGTCGCTTTCCGGTGCTGGCACCGCTGGAACCCCTGGATGTCGATGCCCTGATCCAAGTGCTGACCGAGCCGAAAAATGCTTTGGTCAAACAGTATCAACATTTGTTTGCGTTTGACGATGTCGAGTTGGAATTTACCAAAGACGCTTTGGTGGAAATCGCCGAAAAAGCCATTACCCGCAACACTGGTGCCCGTGGTTTACGCGGCATTATGGAGAACGTACTGCGCCGCACCATGTTTGATCTGCCGTCGCGACCCGAAGTGGCGCGCTGCATCGTCAATGCCGATGTGATTAAGGGCGAAGGCGAGATTCAGGTGGTGGAGCGGGAGAAAGCGGGTGATGAATCCGATTTAAAAAGGTTGTCTGGTGGCGAGTGATTGTCCTGATCCAAGCCCTATAGTGTTTTAGTGTCGCTGTCGCGACGGCTGATTTGGGCGCCGGTTCTCGCACCGGCAGGCGAGTTACTTTTCTTTGCTTGGCCAAAGAAAAGTAACCCAAAGAAAGGCCACCCGGATGCCGCTTTGATCCTGCGCGCCAAAGCTTTCGCCGAGGGTTGCCGAAAGGGCC
>CAIOHN010000239.1 GCA_903858105.1 uncultured Pseudomonadota bacterium
CCACCATCCGGAATATACAAACCTGTCATGCAGTTAAAAAAGGTCGTTTTCCCGGCACCATTCGGGCCAATCAAACCGTAAATTTCGCCACGCCGTATGGTCAGCGAAACATCGCGCAAAGCTTTGACGCCACCAAAATGTTTGGCCACCGCATGGGCTTCGAGGAGGATTTCAGACATTAAGCATCCCCCTGCAATTCACGCTTGCGCTCCGGCGAAGGCCACAGGCCGGCCGGCTTGAAACGCATGACCAGCACCAGCGCCAGACCGAACATCAGGAGTCGCAACCTTTCCGGATCAATCAGCATCTTGCCAAAAAGCGCCATCTGAACCGGCCCGACGCCGTAACGTAGCCCTTCGGGCAAAATACTTAACAGGATGGCCCCAAGAATAACCCCAGGAATATGCCCCATACCACCCAACACCACCATAGCCAGGATGGTGACCGACTCCATCAGCGAAAAGCTCTCGGGTGAAACAAAACCCTGCATGGCTGCAAAGATGCCGCCAGCCACGCCACCAAAGCTCGCCCCCATCGCGAAGGCCAGCAGTTTGAGATTACGGGTATTGATTCCAACCGCCTTGGCGGCAACCTCATCTTCCCGAATCGCCTGCCACGCACGCCCCACCCTTGAGTTTTGCAAACGCAGGTTGATAATGATGATCAAAATCGCCAGTGCGACGAGCAAAAAATAGTATTTCTGCGGGCCGCTTAACGAGTAGCCAAAGACCTGCGTCACCCCGGAGAACTTGACGCTGCCAATCGCCACCGGATCAATCAGCGTAATACCCTGCGGCCCATTGGTAATATTGACCGGCGCATTAAGGTTATTGAGGAAGATACGAATAATCTCGCCGAAACCCAGTGTCACAATGGCGAGATAATCGCCGCGTAATTTAAGCGTTGGCGAGCCAAGTAAAACGCCAAAAATACAGGCGACCACAGCGCCTATCGGCAAGATCACCCAAAACGGCAAATGCAGCCCGAAGTGCGGGCTAGCCAGCAGGGCATAGACATAAGCACCGACCGCATAAAACGCGATATAGCCCAAGTCAAGCAAGCCGGCAAAGCCGACAACAATATTCAAGCCCAGCGCCAAAAAGACATAAAGGATGGCGAAATTCATGATTCGCACCCACGCCTGACCGCCCATTGCGGCAACGAAAGGTAAGGCAATCAGGGCCAGCGTAATCAGCGCGATGCCAAACGCGGAACGGGGATTCAGCCACTTGCTCATGCCCGCTCTCCCGTCTTTTCACCAAAGAGTCCAGAGGGGCGGAACATCAAAACGCAAATCAGCACAATGAAAGCAAAAATATCCTGATAGTGACTACCGAGAAAACCGCCGGTCAAATCACCGATATATCCGGCGCCAAGCGCTTCAATCAAACCCAGCAGCACCCCACCGACCATCGCCCCGGCCAGATTGCCAATACCGCCGAGTACGGCCGCGGTAAAGGCTTTCAGGCCAAGCATGAAACCCATTTGATAGTGGGCAATTTCGTAATACGAACCGACCATAACCCCGGCCAGCGCACCAAGCGCCGAACCAATGATGAAGGCCGCTGCAATCACTCGATTGATATTCACCCCCATCAGGCTGGCAACCGCTGGATTTTGTGCCGTGGCGCGCATTGCCATGCCGAGCTTGGTCCGATAAACCAAAAGAATCAGGCCGCCCATCGTAATCGCTGAAACCAGCACGATCATTACTTGCACAGCCGTAAAGTTAGTACCGGCCAATTCGAAATCAATTTTTGGAAACAGTGAGGGGAAGGTCAGATAGTTTCTGCCCCAGATCATCATCGCCAGATTCTGCAGGATGATCGACATCCCGATTGCGGTAATCAGCGGCGTCAGGCGCGGTGCGTTACGCAAGGGCCGATAGGCGATACGCTCCAGCCCCCAGCCGAGTGCCATACAGACCAGCACCGAAACACTGATCCCGGCCAGCGCGGCGAAAAATACCGGCATCCCGGCCTTGATCAAAGTACCTGCG
>CAIOHN010000240.1 GCA_903858105.1 uncultured Pseudomonadota bacterium
ATTACCCGCAAGGACAGCAAACAAACGCATGATCTCCTGGTCAAGTCGCATCAAGCCTTGTGTACCATCCCGCATCGCGGCGGCATGAGTGCCGAAGGTATAGGCGACGGCGCGGGCGTCAATATCGATTTATCTTTAAAATTTTTCCGCAAGGCGACGGGCAATCAGGCGCTTGAACTTGGACAATTCGGCGTCGCCAACTTCTTTTTCCCGGAAGATCACGCCCATTACGATTCCACTGCGCGAAAGCTGGTTGAAGAGCATTTCCAGGAATTTGATTTACCAATAATCACATGGCGCGAAGTGCCCGTTGATGACTCAGTACTCAATGCGGCCGCCCTCAGAGCGCAACTGCCAATCAAGCAAGTTATTTTCGGCCGCCCTGCCACGCTTAAAGATGCCAGCCATGAGGCTTTTGAACGGCATATTCAGTCTGCCTTGTTAACCATAGAAGCAGATGGTTTTACACGTCCAGAATTAAAAGGCTTTTATCCGCTGTCGATGAGTTCGCGTACGCAGGTCTACAAAGGTCGCCTGAATTCGTTTGAGGTTATTCCTTATTTTGTTGATCTGTACGACGCCGATCACGAGATTAGCACCCTGTTTTTCCACACCCGTTTTTCGACCAATACCGCGCCAGCCACCATGATGGCTCAGCCTTTCCGGTATATGGCACACAACGGCGAGTTGAACACCGACAAGAAAAACCGTCTCAGCGAAAATGCTATCGCCAGACAAAATAACAAACATGTGATTTTCCCCTGCGGTCAGTCCGACTCCGGTCGTCTTGATCAAACCCTGACGCGCCGCATCAACGAAGATCAGCTGGATATCGTCACCGCTATTTTGGCGATGATGCCACCTGCCTGGGAAAACGACACCACCCTGTCAGACGACGTGCGGGCGATGCTGGAATACTTCAGCTTGTACGAAGAGAAAAACGACGGCCCGGCCGCATTGATTTTCAACGACGGTATCCGCGTCGGCGCGCGCCTTGATAGGTTAGGCTTGCGACCACTGCGCTCGGTGGAAACCGAAGAATATCTGGCCGTCATGTCCGAAGCCGGCCAGATCGACTTTCCACCCGAAAAAGTCTTAAGACGCGGTCGTATTGAAGCCGGCGGCATGCTGTATTTCGATCACAGCACCGGTCAATCCTATAACAGCCATCAAGTGATGGAGCGTCTGGCCAAGGAAAAAGACTACAAAACCCTGTTGGCGCAAAGCTGCATTCATCTTAAAGATCTGCCTAAGGTCGAGCTATCTGAAATCGGTAACGAACACGAATTCAACATCGATCAACGCCATACTGCGTATTCTTTAAATCAGGAAAGCTTTAAATTCTTGCTTGATCCTATTCTGCAAACCGGCCTGGAAAAAGTCTCGGCCATGGGCTATGGCTTAACGCCAAACGCCTTGAGTGCTGCAGAAGGCGGCATGTCGCGCTACTTTAGCCAACGCTTTGCGCAGGTCACCAATCCGCCGCTGGATTCCTTGCGGGAAAGTGACGGCATGACCTTGCGGGTGGCCTTGGGCGCCAAACCGACTTTTGCCCCGCATAACAGCAAACAGTTGTTAATCGAATCGCCTATTCTGCAGCGCACCCAACTGGAACAAATCCGTAGACAGCCCCAGGTCAAAACCGTTACCCTGGACATGCTCTACACGCCAGCGTTCGACAACGCCACGCAAAACGAAATTTTGCTGGAACAAGCCATCAATGCGGTTTGTGAGCAGGTCGAACAAGCGGCGCGCGCCAATACCGGTATCATCATTTTAAGCGATTGCAACATCGACCGACGCAATGCCGCGATTCCGGCTTTGCTGATGATCGCTGCCGCCAACCAGCACCTTGTCAAACACGGTTTGCGCTTCAATAGCTCGCTGATTATGGAAACCGGCCAGGCG
>CAIOHN010000241.1 GCA_903858105.1 uncultured Pseudomonadota bacterium
GTTAGCTAGTGTTCCGCGATCTGCTGCATTTTACGTCCAAATCTAACAAAACAGTGCCTCTGGGCTTTAGTCAAGCGTTAGCGAAGATGAATAATGTAAAAGCAATGGAAATTGGCTTATCGCCAGGGGAGGTCGAATACGCTGTTTGCCTGGTCATTTATTAAATATACAAGCAATCGGGCTACCAAATCAGGACAATCAATGAACATTAGTTGTGGGCAATATCTAAAACCAATCACGATTGTTTTACTTGTTGGGCAAGGCGTTTCGCCATCATGGGCTGCGGGCGTCGACGCTGGACAACTGTTAAACGAACAGCGGCGCACGCAACCACAACAAAAACCTAAACTGGATACCGTAGAACCGGAATCAGTGGAACTGAAATTTGATGATCTAAAGGCTGCGAACCAAGTCAATGTGCAACGGATTGAATTTCAAAATGCCGACAATTTGAGCAGCGAAACCCAATTACAAAAATGGGTGAGTAACGCTATCGATAAATCCCTCACTTTTGCGCAATTACAAAAACTTGCCGACCACCTGACTACGCAATTGCGCGCTGCTGGTTACTTATTGGCCAGGGCTTATTTGCCTAAGCAAGATGTGACAGAAGGTGTTTTAAGAATCACCATCGCCGCAGGTCAGTTGTCTGATAAGGACGGCATAACCATCAGTGGCAAGGATTTAAGAATCAATGAATTGCAGTTACAAGACATCCTTGAGCAAAATATAAAAAAAGGTCAGGCCATTAATAAAGCCACTCTGGAGCGCTCTCTGTTGCTGATGAGTGACTTGCCGGGCATAAAAGCCCATGCCTCGCTGGCGCCCGGTCAAGCACCAGGCACCTCAAAGCTAACCATCAATGCCAGCGAAGGGCCATTACTAAACGGCGCACTATGGACGGATAACTACGGTAATCGCTACACCGGGACCTGGCGTGGTAATGGCATGTTAAATATCAATGATCCGCTAAAAATTGGCGATCAGCTTCGTTTGAGCATGACCGGCTCGGAAGGCATCTTTCTCGGTAGTGCTCGCTATGCTTTGCCATTAATGGCCAATGGTTTGAGCATGGATGTGCACTACAGCAATCTGCAGTACCAAATCGGCCGCGAATTAAGTAACGCACAACTGGAAGGCGAGGCTTACACAGCCGGTACCAGCCTTTATTACCCGCTTATTCGCAGTCGGGAATTCAGCCTGAACGCCAGTGCCGGCTACGAGCATCGCGGACTACGCGATAAGGGTGCCAAAAATATTACCAGTGACAGACATATTGACGAGGCGGTGCTGGGTTTAAGCGCTAACAGTTTGGATAACTGGCTGGGCGGCGGCATTAATAACGCGCAAATCGGCTTGGCGGCAGGCAACCTGGATCGCAGCGACGATGAAGATGATTTGGCAGCCGACCGACACGATGCCAAAACCCAAGGCGGCTTTGCCAAATTTACCTATAGCCTGGCCAGGTTACAAAAAATAAGCCAGCAACTGTCTTTATTCGGCAGCATTAACGGCCAACAAGCCAGCGGCAATCTGGATTCATCAGAAAAATTTATTTTGGGCGGCCCCTCAGGCGTTAGAGCCTATCCCATCGGCGAAGGCAGCGGCGATCACGGCTGGGTGATCAACACAGAATTACGCTGGGATCTGCCTTACACCTTGCCGATAGGTAACTTGCAGTTGGTCGGTTTTGTCGATACCGGTCACATCACCATGCACGATCAAGTCTGGGCGGGTGCCATCACCAACCGCAGCGGAAAAAACAGCTATCAACTGTCCGGTGGCGGCATCAGTTTAAACTTGACCGAACATAATCTTTACCAAATTAGCGGCACCTGGGCTGCGCCTATCGGCAGCAATCCGGGGCGCAGCAGTCAAGATAGCGATGCCGATGGCAAACAAGATGACCACCGCTTTTGGCTACAGGCCATGGTGTGGTTTTAACACTGTTTGCATATACGATTAAAGTCTTAGGAATATAGCCATGAATCATGTTTACCGACTCATTTGGAACGACAGCCTTAACACCTGGATGGTGGCTCCTGAAACTGCCAAATCCAGAGGCAAGCGCAGTTCTACTAAGCGGAAGCATTTGATTTTAGCCTTTGGCGGCTTGTTGTATGGCAGCCAGGCGTTTGCGCTAGACCCCAACGCCTTGCCGGGTGGCGGACAGATAACCAGTGGCGTCGGCAGCATTCATCAAACCGGCAATCAGATGACGGTACAACAAAATACTGATCGCATGAGTGCCAATTGGCAGAACTTTGATATTGGCAAAAATGCTGGGGTGCAATTTATCCAGCCCAGCACCTCCAGTGTGGCACTGAACCGGGTCGTTGGACAAAATGCCTCGCAAATCCAGGGTAGACTGACGGCCAACGGCCAAGTGTATGTCATTAATTCTGGTGGCGTGGTGTTCGGCAAGACTGCCCAGGTTAACGTCGGCGGCTTGGTGGTCAGTACCAAAGCGATTTCAGATGCCGACTTTAACGCCGGCAAACTCAGCTTTGGCGGTGACAGCAACGCAAAAATCGAAAACCAGGGCCAAATTAACGCCGACAATGGCGTTGTGGCACTGATCGCCGATCAGGTCGATAACCAAGGCAGCATCACAGCCGAAACAGGCGACGTGGTGTTGGCCGCCGGAAAAAAAGTCGAGCTTGATTTTGACGGCGATGGCTTGATTAAACTGGCGGTCGACGGCAGCGAGATGGCGAGCCAAATCAAAAACCAGGGTTTGATCAAATCCGATGGCGCGGTGATTATGACGGCCAAAGCCGCCAATCAGCTGGTCACTAGCGTGGTTAATAACGAAGGCGTCGTCGAAGCCCAAGGCTTACACCATGCCAATGGCCGGATTATTTTAGACGGCGGCGATGTGCAAAACAGCGGCCAACTCATCGCTGCCAGCAACACCGACAGCGCCCAAATTCAAGTCACAGCCGAGCATAGCATAGTTCACACTGGCAGTATGATCGCCACAGGTAACGCCGAACATAGCGGTAAAATCCTGGTCGACAGCGGCGAAGTCGGCAATACCCAAATCAACGGTAGCCTTTTAGCCAACAATGAACAAGGCAAAGGCGGCGATGTTGTGGTGTTGGGCAAAGATATTCAGTTGCAAGACAATACTCGCCTGGAGGCCAAAGGCAAAACCGGTGGTGGCAATGTCCTGGTGGGCGGTGACTGGCAAGGTTCCGGCGACTTGCATCAGGCCACTAGCGTTAGCATGAGCGAACGCGCAGTCATCGACGCCAGCGCCACCGAAAACGGCGATGGCGGCAAAGTCGTGTTATGGAGCAAGGTTGGCGATGCTAAATCAGTGACCAAGGCTGAAGGCAAAATTTTGGCGCGCGGTGGCGCGCAGGGCGGCAACGGCGGCAAAATCGAAACATCCGGTCACCGCATCATCGTGGATAAGGTAAAAGGCGATGCGTCTGCGCCCAAAGGCAAGGGCGGCGAATGGCTGTTTGATCCTTATAATGTGACGATTACTACTGTCGAAAGTAATGGCAGCTTTTGCGGTTGCGACCCGGATGTATTCGCGCCCACCGGCGACAGTTCCACCATCAATTACCTCACCATCGAAAACACCCTCAATTCGGGTACCAGCGTTATTATCGATACCTCGGGAGCAGGCAGTCAAAGCGGCGATATTTTTGTCGATAGCAGCATCAGCAAAACTGCAGGCGCCGACGCCACTTTAACCCTTAAAGCTAATCGCGACGTGCGGATGGGCTCTGGTGGAGCAGTAGACATCACTGCATCAGGCGCAGGCAAACTGAATGTGGTGCTGTGGGCAGACTCGGACGCTGTCGGGGGTGGCAGCATCTACCTGGGTGACCCTAATGCCCGGTGGACTACCACTGTGACGACCAATGGTGGTCATGTCTGGGCTGGCGGCGGCAGCGGCAGCACTGTCTGGAATGGGCTGACCGTCGGGGATGGCTATGCAATCTCCAATTTTGGTGCCAATTCATTTCACGGTGTCGAGTTGCGGCAAACAAACATCAGCACCGACGGCGGTAGCGTAAAACTCAGAGGCAAAGGTGGTCGTACCAACGGCTTCAATGCATCTCCGCAGTATGGGGTATTTGTGGCGACCGATAGCAACATCAGCAGTGGGGCCGGCGAAATAGACATCGACGGCCGTACTATCTATCAGTCTGCCAATACGCCTACGCTGAATATCGGCACCAGGATCGAAAACAGCGCCTTAAGCAGCACTAGCGGAGCCATCAACATAGTGGGTGAAAGCA
>CAIOHN010000242.1 GCA_903858105.1 uncultured Pseudomonadota bacterium
GTTTGTCGATGGTCAACTCCAATTCGCGCTTGGCATCGTCCAGCTCTCTTTGCTTTTTGATTAATTCGGCCTGGGCGTTTTGGGCTTCGGCTAGTTTGGCGTCGCGGACTTTTAAAACATCATGCAGTTCGGCCAGTTCCCGGCTTTTGTGATCAAGTTCGGCGGCTGCGGCTTGCTTGGCTTTGCGGGTTTCTTCTTCGATAACGCGCTGGCGTTCGGCTTGCAGTTGTTTGGCGACTTGCTGCGCGACTTGATCGTTTAGATCACGTTTGGCGTCTTGCAGGTGCTTTTCCTGATCGCGAATGCCTTGTTCACGCAGCGCAATGGCTTGATCTTTTTGCTGCAACTGTTGCTCAAACTGCTTACGGGTGGCGGCTAGCAGCGGAGCAGCCAGCGATTCGGTTAGCGGTACTGCCGAATTGCAGTTGGGGCAGGTGATGGTAGCGTCGGTCATGCGGGGGCTTGCTCCTGGTGTTTTGCGCGGTAACGGTGTGCGGCGTACTCAAAAAATGTCAGGGAGCGCGGTTGCGCACCCTGACCTACGTGGGCAAAAGCTAATGTTTTACCTGCGCTGTCTAGCGGCCAGGGCATGGTCGCCGAGGGATTCAAGATCGCTCAGGCCATGAATTTCGCATTGGCCGCCACGGGCGATGTAGTCTGCCTGATAATGGCTTATAAACTCCATCACGGTGTGGTCGATCATGTCGGCCGCTGTTACGTCAAATATTACAGTCTGACCGTCTGCCAGAGTGGCGATCTGGCTTTTTAGCGCCAAAAAGTTGGAGAATAAGGCCGCGCCGCTGACTTTGATGGTCCAGCTATTTGGGCCAGTGGCTTGCAGTTTGTAAGATAGCGACAATAGATTGCCTAAGGATACGCCGCGGCCAATATGCAGTAGCAACTTAATAACAATGCCGATTATCACGCCGATCAAAATATTGCTGGCTAGAATCGCAATTATCGTGATTACAAACAACGCCAGTTGTTCCTTGCCCAGGTCCATGCTTTTGGCGAAGGCTTGCGGCGAGGCCAGTCTAAATCCGGTATAAACCAATAGCGCGGCCAGCGAGGCGAGCGGTATGGTCGAGATCAAATCCGGAAACAGCAGCACGAATAACAACAAGAAGCCGCCGTGGAAAAAATTGGCCCAACTAGTGCGGCCACCTGCGTCAATGTTGGCAGAGCTACGCACGATCTCGGCTATCATCGGCAGGCCGCCCAGCATGCCGGACACCACGTTGCCGATGCCGACTGCGCCCAGTTCGCGATTTAAATCGGAGTAACGCTTTTCCGGGTCGAGTTTGTCCACCGCTGCGGCGCTAAGCAGGCTTTCCAGGCTACCGACCAAACAAATCGACACCACACTTTCCCAAAAGCCGATTTGGCTGAGTTTGCCAAAATCCGGCAGGTAAAAACTATCCAGTAAACTATCAGGAATAGTCACCAAAAAATGTGAAGCAAACAGGATGTCTTTAGGCACGATAAAGGCTTCGCCGGGTTGCAGGCTGTCGAGTTTAAACAGGTGGCCGAGCAAAATGCCGCTGGCGATGACGATTATCGGTGCCGGTATTTTGCGCAGCAGCGGTTGTTGAATCTGCGACCAGCCGATCAAAATCACGATACCCGCCAGCGCGATCAAGCCGATTTGCGGCATGAAATAAATCAAGCTGTGCGGTAGGGCGGCGATACCCGACAAAATACTGGTGCCCTGACTTTGTACACCGGCCATCACCGGCAACTGTTTGCTGATGATGATGATACCAATCGCCGCCAGCATGCCGTGTACCACCGATGCCGGAAAAAACGCCGCCAGCCGACCGGCTTTAAAATAGCCCAGCACGGTTTGCAAGGCGCCAGCGATCACGATAGCCGCCAAGGTATAACGATAACCGGCCATGGCATCGCCTTCGCCCAGTACTTGCACCGAACTGAGGATAACCACTATCAGGCCAGCCGCCGGGCCGGTGATGGTAAGTTGGGTGCCGCCGATGCGCGATACCAGCAGACCGCCGACAATCGCTGAAATAATGCCGGCCAGCGGTGGAAAGCCCGACGCTACGGCAATGCCCAAACTTAGCGGCAAGGCGATTAAAAACACCAAAAAGCCGGCTGTCAGGTCTTGCTGCCAATAGCCTTGATGGGGCAAGCGCGTGGCAATTGAGGGTTTGTGCATTGATTCTCCAGGGCTGATGAGGGTCTGCGGTTTTAAAGTTTACCGACTTAGGTGTTGAGATTGTGGTGTTTAATCATAACCAGTTTTTTCTACGGGATTTCAAGTTTTGTAGGTCAGATACCTTGAATAGCCTGATGCTCGCCAATTTGGCGATTGAATAAGGTTGAAGCCCAGTGCGGCATGGATAAATAAAAGCCAACCTACCCCAATGTTCGGGTAAAATGCCTCGTCCAATTCTGGTCTTTTCCACACTGAGAACCAGCTGTCTCCAGTATCTTTTTCCGCTTAAATTAATGAATATGCACATTGTTGTCGGTGTAGTTTTTGCCATTGTCTGTTTATTTGCGGCGCCGTTGCGCGCGGCGGATTCGGCTAATTCCAGCTTTTTGGTTTTGAATTATCACGATATTCTGGAAGAAGAGGA
>CAIOHN010000243.1 GCA_903858105.1 uncultured Pseudomonadota bacterium
TAGGGGCGAATTTATTCGCCACCTTTCCAATCAGATAGGTCGATTAAAATCGACCCTACATTTCAATAAACCCAAGGCAACAGCTTCCAGGTGGTTTTACTAAAATCGCGGTAAACATCACCAAATTGATCGTGCAGCATTCGCTCTTCAATCTCGATCCGGGCTTTAAATGCCCAAAAAATCGGGCCGATCAACATCAGCCAGCCGATAAAATCCCCCATCGCCAAACCCGCGCCGCATAAGGCAACCAGCAACCCCGTGTAAGCCGGATGCCGCAGCCAGCGGTATGGGCCATCTTTGATTAATTGATGCTCGGTATGAATCGCCACATGGGTAGTAAAAAACCGCCCCAAGCGGCTCACCGCTTGATAACGCAGATATAAACCCGCGGCAAATAGCAGCATAGCTACCACTTGCCTGGGTAGATAAGCAATGGGAATCGGCGCCCAGGCCAGGGTTTTAAATAGCAAAGCCAAGCCCAAACTGCCCAGTACACTCAACCAGAGCCAACGCTGCGAGCGCCGCTCCGTCACCAGGATCTGCCCGGCGTCAGCGACCGATCTACGCGCCAACACAAATTCAGCGGCTATCCAGACCAGGCACAGCATTAGCCACAAAATTCGTACTGATGTCATTGATCACTCCCTGGATAAAGTTACGAGCATGCCAGGATGCCCGCGCCTCGTGTAACATACCGCAATTTGTCGGCCTTTATGAAAAAGATCATTGAACTAAAACAGGTCTGTAAAGATTACCCGCAGGCCGGCAGCCAGCAAACCGTGCTGCACGACATTAATCTGCAAATATTTGCTGGCGAATTCGTGGCTATTGTCGGCCCCTCGGGCAACGGCAAATCGACCTTGCTTAACCTGTTGACCGGCATCGACCATCCCAGTCGCGGCGAGGTTATCGTCAATGGCGCGGCGCTGCAAACTTTAAGTAACGCCAAGCTGACAGCCTGGCGCGGCGCTAACGTCGGCATTGTGTTTCAGTTTTTTCAGTTGCTGCCGGCCTTGAGTCTGCTGCAAAACATCGTGCTGCCGATGGATTTTCTGGGCAGTCTGCCTAAACGCCAGCGCCAGGAGCGCGCCATGCATCTGCTGGAATTAGTGGGGTTGGGCGACGCCGCGATGCGCTTACCCAGCCAAGTATCGGGCGGTCAACAGCAACGCGCTGCGATTGCCCGCGCCCTGGCGAACGACCCGGCCCTGATTGTCGCCGACGAACCCACCGGCAACCTGGACGCCAGCACCGCTGAGGCGGTGTTTGATTTGTTTGCGCATTTGCGCGACCAAGGCAAAACCCTGGTCATGGTCACGCATAACGAAAGCCTGGCCGACGCCGCCAGCCGCAAACTGGAAATCCGCTGCGGCCGGATTCACGCCGACACCCGCCCAAGCACCTCCCTATGAACACGCTCTGGCATAAAGTCTGGGCCGATTTGTGGCTGTCTAAAAGCCGCAGCGCTTTGGCGATTGTCAGCATCGCGATCGGCGTGTTTGCGGTGGGCACCTTGTTCGGCATGATCGATTTGCTGCTGACTAAAATGGATGACGCTCATCGCCAATCGCAGCCCTCGCATATCAATCTGATTTTACGCAGCGACGCCGATTTAAAGCTGCTGGAAACAATCAAAGCCCTGCCCGAGGTAGCGCGCATCGATACGCTAACGCCGTTGACTGTCAATTTCAGAAGACCCGGCGAAACCGATTGGCGCTTGGCGACGCTGATCTTTCGGCCCGACTACAGTAATCAACAGTTGGACAAAACCGCCTTAGCGTCTGGAAATTGGCCGACTATTGGCCGCATTGCCGTAGAAAACCTGACCGCGCAAAACGACAGTTTAAACGCCGGCGACAGCATCGAATTTCAAACCGAGCACGGCGCACAAACCTTGAGTATCGAAGGTATTGTCCGCCACCCGTTCGTCAAACCACCCAAATTTGGCGGCCAGCCGCATTTTTTTGCCAGCAGCTCCGATGCGGCCAGCTTTGGCGTTACTCAGCACAGCTTTCGGCAATTGCTGGTGCAAATCGCAGAGCCTTACAGCGCTGAACAAGCCCGCGTTGTTGCCGACCAGATCCGCAGCCTGTTAAGCCAACAGCAGATCGCCGTCAACGTTACCCTGTTGCAAGACCCGCAACAGCACTGGGGACGACCCTTTCTGGCGGGCATTAATGGTGTGCTGCAAATCATGGCGCTGGTGTCTTTGGGCCTGGCGTGCGTTTTGATTTTAAACACAGTTTCCGCGCATATTACCCAGCAAACCGACCAGATCGGCGTGATGAAAGCGCTGGGCGCCAGCACTGGCACCATCGCCAGATTGTATCTGCTGGAGATCCTGGCAATGTCGCTGCTGGCACTAATACTGGCAATACCGCCCGGACTGGCCGGTGCCTATTTCAGTGCCTGCAAACTACTGGGCTTATTCAATATCGACTGCGGCACATTCGCCATATCCACCAGCGCCGTCAGCTACATGCTGGCTGGCGGCATCATCGCGCCCTTTTTGGCCGCGCTCATGCCGATTTTACGCGGGGCGACCATGACCGTGCGTTCAGCCATAGCCAGCTACGGTGTCAGCGCCGACTTTGGCTACAGCCGCTTCGATATGCTCATAGAATATGTCGGCGCGCGCTTTTTGCCGACGCTTTACGCCGCCGCCTTGGGCAATCTATTCAGGCGCAAAGTCCGCTTGCTGCTCAGCCAAAGTGTATTGATCATCGCTGGCGTGATGTTTTTAGTGCTAATGAGCCTGATCGCTTCCTTAAATTTAACCTTAGACCGGGAAATGGCGCGTAGCCGCTATGCCGTGCGCTTGGGCTTGAGCAGCGACCAAACCGAGCAAACGTTGCGAGACATTGTCCATTCGGTGGACGGCACCGACAAAGTCGAACTATGGCAACGACTACCAGTGCAACTACTCAAATCAGGCAAAACTTTGCAACAAAAAGGCAGCCTGGGTTTGCAAATGCTGGCGCTGCCGACAGAATCCAAAATGTATCAACCTTTAATCGAGTCAGGGCGTTGGCTACAAGCCAGCGATGCAGGCCAACGTGTGTTGGTATTGAGCGCCGATACCGCCGAGCTGAATGGCATCCAAACCGGCGACACGGTTGATATAAAACTGGGTGCGCTCGGCGAAAGCTGGCAGGTCATCGGCATTTACCGCTGGCTGGCGGGTAACAATTATGCAGTCGAGCCTGTGTATGCGCCATTGCAAACTGTGCGCGGCAGCAGTGGGCTTAAAGACCGCGCCTCCTTTGTGTTGCTGGACGCGCCGATCAACAATCTGAGTGACGAAGCCGATTATCTGCACCGGCTGAAACAAGCTTTTCAGGATAAAAATATCAAGTTGGATGTTTACACCACGCAAGCCAAGCTTGAGCAACGCCAGTTTGCCCGCAATCAATTCAAACCGGTGCTTAATACTTTGCTGGGCTTGGCCTGCATGATAGCCGCCGTGGGCGGCATTGGTTTATCCGGCGCGCTAGCCATCAGCGTATTGCAGCGCACCCGCGAAATTGGGGTGCTGCGCGCCATCGGCGCTTCCTCGCTGGCGGTGTTCAAGTTGTTTTTGCTGGAAGGCTTGCTCCACGCCGGCTTGGCGTGGCTGTTCAGCGTCCCGCTCGCCTATTTTGCCGCTCAACCCCTGGCAGAACAATTGGGCAAAACCATGCTGGGCATGCAACTGGACTTTAGCTTTGACGCTTGGGCGATTGTCTATTGGCTGCTGATTGTATTGGCACTGGCCTGGATAGCGGCCTATTGGCCGGCGCGCAAGGCGACACAACTGACTATTCGGGAATGCTTGGGGCATTGAGTGCGATATTATAGGCTGACTATTCAACTGAACGGAGCAAACGCTTGGCGGCTAAATCAAAAACTTTCAATACAGCAAACCAGACTGACGATGCTGATTGTGATCAGCTTGATTCGATAGCAGGCTGCCGTTGATGCCGAGTTTATCGTTACGCCTGCCGACTCGATGGCTGATATTGGCTTGCTTGCTGCTAAGCCATTTTGCTGTGTTAGCCGACTACTCGCCGATACGTATTGGCGTTTTGGCGTATCGGCCCAAATCGCAAACCCTGGAACAATGGCGACCGCTTGAGGAGTTACTGCATCAGGCCATCCCTGAGCATGAATTTAAAGTTGAGGCACTGAATTACGCCGAACTGGAAGCCGGGGTGGCGGAACGCCGACTGGATTTTATCCTCACCAATCCCGGGCATTATGTTCACATCAACTATCGACACGGATTCTCGACGCCGCTCGGTACCCTGATTAATCGTGATAATAAACATGCCAGCACAGAGTTCGGAGGCGTGATTTTCAGCCTGGCTGAGCGGGAAGATCTTAATAGCTTGCAGGACATGCGCGGTAAAACCATCGCCGTTACCAGCCAGGAATCCTTGGGCGGTTTCCAGATGCAGGCCTACGAAACAGCCCTCGCCGGTTTTGATCTAGCCAAGTCGGCAAAACTGTTAGTGACGGGGATGCCTCACGATGCGGTGCTGGCGGCGGTACTGTCCAGAGAAGCCGATATAGGTCTGATACGCACCGGGGTGATCGAGGACTTGGTGGCTCGCGGCAAACTGAACTTGCAGCTAATCAAAATCATCAACCCGCAAACGTCGCCGGGTTTTAAATTTCTCTCGACGCGCCTGTATCCGGAGTGGCCATTTGCCAGTTTGCCGGGCGTAAATCGTGACTTGGCAAAAACAGTCTCTGGCACCTTGCTGCTGATGGGGCCGGACATTGTTTCTGGAGTCAATGGCTTCACCATCCCCGCCGATTACAAGTCAGTTGAAAAATTACTCAAAACCTTGCGCATAACGCCGTTCGACAACCTTCCCCAATTTACCTTAACCGACGTTTGGCGACGCTACCCCATGCAAATGGTCGCCATCAGCGGCGGGATTCTGATTGTGCTTATGCTCAGCTTGGGCTTATTCTGGTCAAATCGCCACCTGGCCGCCGAGCGGCAACGGGTGCGCGAACAAAACGCACGTTTGCAGGACAGTGAATATCGCTGGAAGTTTGCCCTGGAAGGTGCCGATGAAGGCGCATGGGATTGGGATATTATCAACGGCGAAGTGTTTTTCTCACCGCGCTGGAAATCCATGCTGGGCTACCAACCGGACGAATTTGGCAACACTGTGGACAGTTGGCTGGAAAACCTGCATCCCGACGACAAAGACCGGGTAATCGGCAAACTCAGCGATTATTTTGAAAACAGAGATCCGCTGTATTGGGTCGAGTTTCGCATGCGCTGTAAAGACGGCAGCTACAAGTGGATTCTGGCCAAAGGCATGGTAGTGGCAAAAACCGCCGAAGGCAGCCCGCAGCGCATGCTCGGCACCCATGTTGATATCAGCAAACACAAACTCATCGAGCAAGAACTGCAGCAAAGTCACGATGCCTTGTTGCGCTCAAATATTGACCTTGAGCAATTTGCGTACAGCGTATCTCACGACATGCGCCAGCCCTTGCGCATGGTGGCAGGCCATTTGCAATTCCTGGAGCGCAATATCGGCAAGACCCTAAGCGACGACGAACAGCAAAATTTGCATTTTGCGCTGGATGGAGCCAAGCGCATGGATGCGATGATAGTCTCGTTACTGGAGTACTCAAGAGTCGGTCGCAAAACCCAACAAAAATCCTGTGTTGCCAGCGAAACCATCCGCGATGAAGTTATAAAATTCCTCGAACCGCTGGTGCAACAAACCAATGCAAACCTGATTTGTCAGGGTGAATGGCCTGCCGTTTACGCCAGTCGCGACGAATTAAGCCGCCTGCTGCAAAACCTGTTGGTCAATGCCCTGCACTACCGTCAGGCAGATCAAGACCCGCAGATTGAGGTTACATCTGCGGTTATCGATGGCAGGTGGCGGCTCAGTGTGCGGGATAACGGCATCGGCATCGATCCTGAGCAGTTCGACCGCCTGTTCCAATTTTTTAGCCGCCTGAACCCGCGCAGCCGTTTTGAAGGCACTGGCATGGGCTTGGCGCTATGTCGCCGCATCGTTGAACATCACGGCGGCAAGATATGGGTAGACTCGGCTGGCGAAGGTCAAGGCTCGTGCTTTACCTTTGAAATCCCGCTGACTCAAACCCCGCCCTGCGATCAGCAACATGCCACATAAGCCCGCAAGCGCGCCTATCGCCGCGACGCCTAAACCAACTACCGCCAGCAAAAAACGGCGTTATTATGGTCACTGGCTGACCTTGGCGGTACTGTTCATTACCGCTTGCACCAGCTATCAAGTCTGGCGCATTGCCGATCAGAATCTGGATCACGAGCGGCAATTGTATTTTGAATTTCGCGTCCGGCAATTGGTAAACAGCATCGAACAACGTCTGCAAACTTACGAACAAGTCCTGTATGGGGTTCGTGGCTTGTTTACCGCATCAGGGATAGTCGAACGTGCCGAGTATCGGGAATATGTAGCCTCACTAAATCTCGACCAACACTTTCCGGGCATTCAAGGCGTGGGGTTTTCCTTGTTGGTTCCCAAGGCGGCAAAAGATCAACATATTGCTGAGATGCGGGGACAAGGCTTTTCTGAATACGCTATTAACCCGCAAGGCGAACGCGATGTCTACACGTCTATCATTTATTTAGAGCCATTCATTGGCCGCAATCTGCGGGCCTTTAGCTACGACATGTTTTCCGAACCAACGCGCAATAAAGCCATGAGCTACGCCCGCGACAATAACAGTCTGGGCATATCCGCCAAGGTAAAGCTATTGCAAGAAACGGAACAAGACGTGCAAGCCGGCTTTTTAATGTACTTGCCGGTTTATACAAAAAATGGCTTGCATGACACGCGGGAACAACGCCAGGCGAATATAGTCGGCTGGGTATACGCGCCATTCCGCAGCAAAGACTTAATGACCGGCATCGGCGGCGAACGGGAAAGCGATTTGGGTCTGGAAATTTTTGACGGTGATCAAATTACCGAAGCACAGCGCATGTACGGTACGCCTCCCGAACCAGGTCGGTTACCGATATTGAGGTGGCA
>CAIOHN010000244.1 GCA_903858105.1 uncultured Pseudomonadota bacterium
AAAAGACAAAACCGCGGCAATTGCCTTGGGCAAAGCCTTGTTTTGGGATACTCAGGTAGGCAGCGACGGTCAGGCCTGCGCCAGTTGTCATTACCATGCCGGAGTGGATCATCGGGCAAAAAACCAGGTGCATCCGGGGGCGGCTGATGATAACGGCAAGGTCAATTTTGATTTATCGAGCTTACCGTCAGCAAAACCTAATCAGGTGTTAAACACCGGGCCAAATTACACTCTGAAAGATGCGGACTTTCCTTTCCACCGCCTACTGGATCCGTACGACAGAAATTCTCAGGTGGCTTATGACAACAACGATGTCGTAGGTTCACAAGGAGCATTTCAACGTAACCTGACGTCCATCAGCAGTATTGGCAAGGAAACCTGTAAAAGTGTGGTCGGCCAATTTAACGTTGCCGGGGTATCCGTAAGACAAGCCACCGGACGAAACGCGCCCTCTGTGATTAATGCCGCTTACAATTATCGCAATTTTTGGGATGGGCGGGCCAATAATCGCTTTAATGGCATCAATCCGTTTGGCGATAGACGCGCGTTCAACGCCAAATCAACTGACAACATCATGTCATATGATGCCAAGACCAAGTCATTAAAACCGGTTCAGGTGCAAATCGACGATGCCAGCTTGGCCTCGCAAGCCGTGGGCCCTGCTTTGAGCAGCGGCGAGATGACTTGTGCCGGCCAACAATTCCGCAATTTGGGAAGAAAACTGTTACCACTGCTGCCGCTGAAAAATCAGACGGTGGATAAAACTGACAGCGTACTGGGCAGCTATGTTGCCACCGCCACCGGTTTAAAAACCGGTACAACTTACGCAAAGATGGTGCAAGCGGCATTTCAACCGGAATTTTGGGCTGCTACAACCAAAATCAACAATTACAGCCAACTGGAAAATAACTTCTCCTTATTTTGGGGATTGGCGATTCAGTTGTATGAGGCCACTTTGGTGTCCGACGACACTCCCTACGACAAATTTAGAGAAGACCCTTACAACAACACGCTTACGGCACAGCAAGTTAACGGTTTAAATGTGTTTGCCGGCAAAGGCATGTGCATGACCTGTCACCGCGGCGCGGAGTTTACCGCCGCCTCCAAAAGTCATGTCAGCGAAGCTTATGTAGAACGAATGTTACGCAATGACGGCAATATCGCCCTCTATGACACCGGTTTTTATAATATCGGGGTACGTCCAAGTGCTGAAGATTTGGGACTTGGTGGCAAAGACGGGTTTGGTAATCCCTTGTCTTTTATCCGCCAGGCGCTGGGCTTGGCAGACGGTGCGACTGATCCGATTTCTTTAAAACTGGATCCTGTGGTCGTCGATTCCTGGAACTTCTTGATCTCTACGGGTATGCCGATAGCGCCAGAGGAAATGGAAGCGACCGACGGCGCATTTAAAACGCCAACGCTCAGAAACATTGAATTGACCGGCCCCTATTTTCACAATGGCGGCTACGGCACGCTGCGGCAAACCGTGGAGTTTTATAATCGTGGCGGTGATCGACGCGACGTACCCTTTGGCGACACTTCTGGTTATGGCACCAATTCCTCCAACCTTGGCCCGGATTTGGCGGGGGGAATAGACCCGTTTTATCCTGAAATCAAGTTTCCAACGCTGGGCCTGCAAGACAGCGAGATTGACGATGTAGTGGAGTTTTTGAAAACCTTGACCGATGAGCGGGTACGCTGGGAGAAAGCGCCATTTGATCATCCTTCATTACCACTGTTAAACGGCCATCCTGGCGACACGTTTAGTGTTACGCCCAACATTAAAAATCCAGTCGAAGGTGCGGACACGATAGTCACGCTACCTGCTGTCGGCGCAGGAGGACGCGCAGTAAAAAAACTGGCTCCGCTTGGCGCATTTTAGAACAGGTTAAAACCCAGATGATAGTTCCCGCACACGCGGGAACTATCGAAACACAATAACCTGAATTTGCTTAATCTATTTGCAAGCAATCTGAGTTTTAAGACTGACACACTAAAATTTATTTACTTATCCGGCTCTCACTATGGACTCACCTGACATTAGTCTGGAATCAATCCTGGAAACACACGACATCCCTTTCGCCGTTGTTAACCATCATTTGCGTATTGTTGCGGTTAACAGGGCTTGGGAGGCATCGCTCGGCTTAAACCGAGAGCACCTGGTGGGACAACCCTGCTGTGTGGACACGCGAGATTGCCGGCACAGTCAGTTGTTTAAGACGCTAACACCGTACTCCGGCAAATTTCCAGGGCTGGGCGCGCAGATTGAACTCGATGCGCAGCAGAGCATGTACTCGGTACGCGGCTACCCGTTATTAAACCAGGACAGTGCTATATATGCCGGCGAAGCCATCCGCGCCCTCACCAAATTTAAAGACGTCCCTATGTCAGTCAAAATGGTAGGAGAAAGTCTTAAATTTAAAGCCTTAAAAGAGCGTCTGCAACAAGCTGCCAGAATAGAAGCCCCAGTGATACTTTATGGGGAAACCGGAACAGGTAAAGAACTGGCAGCCGAATATATTCAAGACTGCGCTGCCAATAGCCGCTCGCAGATGGTCGTAGTCGATTGCACCATCCTTAGCGAAGAATTATTTGAAAGCGAGTTGTTTGGTCATGAAAAAGGTGCTTTTACGGGAGCTACCATGGCCAAAAAAGGCTTGTTTGAAGTCGCCAATAACGGCACGATTTTTCTGGATGAAATTGGGGAGTTACCACTTTCTCAACAATCCAAGTTATTGCGTGTTTTGGAAACAGGCACTTTCAGACGGATAGGCAGCACAAGCGTAATATCGACCCGGGTAAGAGTGATATGCGCCACCCACCGTGATTTGGCAGCAATGGTAAAAGCAGGCAGTTTTCGTGAAGATTTGTTCTACCGACTGTCGGTATTTCCGATCAACCTGCCTTCGCTACGCGATCGTCCCGAAGACATTCCAATTATCATGGATTTTTTGTTGGCAAAAATGGCAGAATCTCACGGCACTAAATACGACATATCCAATGACGCAGTCGATAAATTAATCGCTCATCAATGGCCGGGGAATATCCGAGAACTTAAAAACTGCCTGCAATTGGCGACAGGTTTATGCCAAGACGCTACTATTTTAGAGTCTGACATTATTTTAATGCCAGCACGGGCATTGGTGACGGAACCGGAATTGGCGATAGAAACAGTACCTATAAAGAAAGCCAGCAAAAAACTTAGCGAAATAGAGGAAATTGAAGTTAATCACATTCGCACATTACATAAAAAATTTAAAGGTAACCGTAAAAGCATGGCTATTGAAATGAATATTAGCGAACGCACCTTATACCGGAAGCTAAATAGATTAAATTTACATAATGTGCTAG
>CAIOHN010000245.1 GCA_903858105.1 uncultured Pseudomonadota bacterium
AATATCTTCCGTTTGCTTTCGCTCATGTCCTACCTATTATTTTCCGTCAGGGCATAGCTTAAACTACTGTCTGGTTTTCGGGGTCCACTTTAGTCGTCTGCTTGTGGCGGCCTTGGTTGTTATTTTTAGCTAAACGGTGAATAGTGTCCAAGCCGAATTTCCCGGCAATTCCGTAGGAGACCCGCCATGCTAGAAACTATCCTCTTCTTAAGTGTAATTGCGATTAGCGTGTTTGCCGTAATCGCCGCCCGGCAAGCAGCCGAGTTTCAAATTGTCCGAACGGCTAAATTTTCCGCGCCAGCGTCGGCCTTGTATGAGCTGGTTAATGATTTACACCAGTGGGATGCCTGGTCACCGTGGGCCAAACTTGATCCCGCCGCTAAAAACAGTTTTGCAGGGCCGTCATCCGGGGTGGGTGCTGTGATGAGTTGGGTTGGCAACCGCAAGGTGGGTGAAGGCCGGATGACTATTCTTGACAGTCAACCCGACCAACTCGTGCGCTTTAAACTAGAATTTTTTAAGCCATTCGCGGCAAGCAATATTGCAGAATTCAGCTTTAGTCAGGCAGCCGATGAAACCACAGTAACCTGGAGCATGACCGGTAAAAACAACTTTATCGGCAAGGCTATGGGCGTACTGATGAATTGCGACAAGATGGTCGGTGGGCAGTTTGAAGACGGCTTGGCAAACCTGAAAAAGATTGTAGAAATAAAGGCCGCTAGTGATTAAATCCCCTTGGGGCGGCATTAATTAATCAATTAACTGTTGTTTTATATACCTATTCTCACCTTCTCCCGGAGTACCCAGAGGGCGCAAAGGAGAAGGCACTGATCAGCTTTTACGACAGCCTCCAGAAGAATATTTTCTGGACGTTCCTGCACACTAATATCAACGATTTTTGGGCTCCACCCGCTTCAACAGACTGAATAAATCACTATTAGTCGACAGCACGATAGTCGCATCGCCGTCGATGACCTTGCGATAAGTTTCCATGCTTTTCAAAAATTTATAAAACTCGGCGGCTTCGGATTTTTGCCCGTAGGCTTTGGCATAAATCTCGGTTGCTTTGGCATCGGCCTCGCCCTGAATTTCCTGCACCCGCTTGTAGGCGGTGGACTCGATCTCGTTAATATCGCGTTCTTTATTACCGTTTATCCTTGCTGCCTCACCCTCGCCTTCCGAACGAAAGCGTTGCGAAATCTGCAAGCGTTCGCTGATCATGCGCTGATGAATCCGCTCCAGCACTTGATGGTTGTAATTGATGCGTTTAAAGCGCACATCCAGCAATTCCACGCCAAATTCGGCCAGTTTTGGCGCTGCCGCATCAAACACGTCTTTTTCGATTGCCGCCCGCCCGACTCTAATCGGTCGCAACACGCCGATGGTGCCTTCGCCGGTCAACGGTCCCAGGCTCTCGTCCTGCAAAGGTTTACGATCTTTATCCGAGCGCACCACTTCTATCAATTCGTGGCGGGCTATGGCGGTGCGGGTTTCGCTGCCCAAAATATCTTCCAACCTTGATTGGGCGCTGCGCTCGTCGCGCAAGCGCAAGTAATATTGCATGGGTTGCGTAATCCGCCAGCGGGCAAAGGTATCGACCTGCACATAGGTTTTGTCCTTGGTCGACATTTCCACCATTGGCCCATCCCAAGCCAGATAGCGTTTATCAAAGCTATTCACCTGCTGGGTAAACGGCATTTTAAAATGCAAGCCAGGCTCGGTAATCGGCTCGCCCACCGGCTTACCAAATTGGGTAATGATGACCTGTTCGGCCTGATTTACCGTGTAAGTCGATTGCAGCACTAAAAACACCGCGGCGGCGATTATCAACCAGGTTTTTCCAGATACATTCATTTTGCCACCCCCGCTACGTCTGCGCTGCCCGGAAACGGCAACATCGGCAAGATTTGTTGCACCGTATCGTCAACAATAATCTGCTGGCGGGCCTGCGGTAATACATCGCCCAAGGTTTCCAGATAAATCCGGGTGCGGGTCACCTCAGGCGCTTTCAAATATTGTTCCAGCACTTGATTAAACGCTGTCACATCGCCTTCCGCTTCGTTGATGCGCTTGAAGCGATAACCTTCTGCAGCGCGGATTTTCTGATCCGCTTCGCCGCGCGCTCTGGGTACGGCTTTGTTGTATTCGCCGTTGGCCAAATTGATCACGTTTTCTCTATCCTGCTGGGCGCGATTGACCTCGTTAAACGACGATTGCACCGGCTCTGGCGGATTGACGTTTTTTAACTGCACTTGATTGATCGACACGCCCAATTGATAACGCTCCGCCAATACTCTGGCCCGCGCCAACACGGTATCTTCTATTTCCTGACGGCCGATAGTGATGATTTCATCGACGGTGCGGTCGCCGACCACTTCGCGCATCACGGCCTCAGAAAGATCCCGCAAAGTCAGCCCCGGATCGCGCACTTCAAACAGGTATTTTTCTGGATCGGTGATGCGGTATTGCACGATCCACTCCACTAGCGCGGCATTCAAGTCGCCGGTTACCATGGATTTTTCCAGCACCGGCTCATCGCCAATTTGATCAGGGTTGGTAAAACCGGCTGTGTTGAAACCAAACTCCAATTTCTGTTGCCGCTGAGTGGGCACGGTAGTCACTTCATCGACGCCAAACGGAATTTTAAAATGCAAACCCGACGGCACTTTTTCGATGTATTCGCCACAGCGCAGTACTATGCCTTCGGACTCGGCAGGAATGGTGTAAAACGACATGGTCGCGCCGACCAAGACGACAATCACAGCGACTATCGCCAGCGGCGAAAACGGCAGTGACTCAGGCCAGCGCGTAAAAATGGGATGGGGATCATTCATGGGAACCTCAAAAAATTAAACACTCTCAATCTCCCTCGGGGGGGGGCATATTGGCATGAGGGGATATAAAACAATAGTTTATTGGTTTTAATCCCCCTCACCCCAACCCCAATGCCGTTAAGTTAAGCAGCCAGTTTGCTGTAGGGTCGAATTTATTCGACCTGAAAACACCCATCGTGCGAATAAATTCG
>CAIOHN010000246.1 GCA_903858105.1 uncultured Pseudomonadota bacterium
AAGGCGTTGTGTTGGACGACGCCAATTGCACTGCCGGGTCGTTACCGTAAATATTGGGTAGCGCGTAAATCGTACCGATCAGCAGAACGATCAAGACCAGAATGTTTTTCCAGACAGGGAAATGATTTTGCATGGTTATTCCATTAAAAGCAGTGACAGCCAGGCTGTTGCGAATAAAAGCGGGTATATCGCAGGGTTAAAGCGAACTTATTCTTTAGGATCTTTTGTTATTCAAGGTTTTGTAAGTGCCTTTTGGCATCATGTTGGCGATGGCGTGGCGCTGTACTTGAATAAAGCTGTTATCGGATACTTCAATTTTGACGAAGTTGTCGTCCAGTTCGGCAACTTTGCCCAAAATGCCGCCGGTAGTGACGACTTCTGCGCCTTTACCCAAAGCAGCCAACATTTGTTTCTGTTCCTTGGTGCGCTTGGATTGTGGGCGGATGAACAGAAAGTAAAAAAATACCAGAATGCCTAATGGGAACAACATGCCTTCAAAACCGGGTTGTTGGGCCGCGGGCGCTGTTTGAGCTAACGCGTCAGAAATCAAAAAACTCATTGTAGTCCTCTTATTGTTATCGTCGTTTTAATGGTTCGGCCGGGCGAACAGTCGCGCATTATGCCCCACTAGCCGCGCTTATCGCATACCTGCGTCAATTTGCCGGTTTTAAGTCAGTGTTTGACCGATCGATTCGCCGAGTTGCACGGCTTTGCCGGCGACCAGATCTGGGTTCCAGGCAGTTTTGTCTTTGTCGAATAGCACGATGATGGTCGAGCCCATGTTGAAACGACCCATTTCTGCGCCTTTTTCTAAAACAGGCGAATCGGCCTGATACTGCCAGGTTCTGGGTGCGCTAATCGATGGTGGCGTTACCACACCGTGCCAGACGGTTTCCACGCTGGATACAAAAATCGCCCCGACCAGAATTAATGCCATCGGCCCGGCCTCGGTATCAAAGATGCAAGCCACCCTTTCGTTACGGGCAAACAAATTGGGCACCGCGCCGACCGTGGTGTTATTCACGCTGAATAGTCTGCCGGGGATATGCACCATTTCTTTCAAGCGGCCGGTTAGCGGCATGTGCAAGCGGTGGTAGTCCTTGGGCGATAAATAGATGGTGGTGAACGAGCCATTTTCAAAGGCTTGTGCGCGTTCGGCATCGCCGCCCAGCAGTTCCAGCGCAGTGTATTCGTGGCCTTTGGCCTGAAAAATTCGACCGTTCTCGATAGGGCCGGCCTGACTAACGGCGCCGTCAGCGGGGCAGGCTATGGCATCCGCTGCCGAGGCAATCTGTCTGGCGCCGGCTTTTAATTCGCGGGTAAAAAAATCATTGAAGCTGGGGTAATGATCCAGATCCTGAAACTTGGCTTCCTGCATATTCACGCCATACATCTTTACGATGGATTTGATAAACAGGTTTTTCCAGGCTTTGTTTTGGCAATGCGTCAGTTTGGACATTAAGCCGGACAAGGCGTGATGCGGTAAGGCGTATTGCGGTAGGACGGTACAGATTTCTTTTAAATTCATGATTAAGAGTCGGGGGTTTTGCCGCTGATAAAATAGGCGAAGGCGATGACTTCGGCGACGGCAATATACAGTTGTTGAGGAATTTCCTCGCCTAAAGGTACTTGCGCCAGAATCCGGGCCAGCTCGGGTTCGTTTTGCAGGGGTACGCCGTGTTGTTCGGCTAGGCTGAGGATTTGCTGGGCGGTAAAGCCTTCGCCTTTAGCGGTGACTTTAGGGGCATTCTTGCCGTCGTATTTTAAAGCGACGGCAATGTCGCTATTGTAAAAGGTTCTACCGCTCACGTCGTGTTAAGGCAGATTGACCAAATCCGGCGCCTGCCAGTTTGGATCGCGGTGTTCGGCAATGACGGTCGTGTAAATGCCGCCGCGCACATTAAATTCAGCGCGCAAACGCATGAAGTTGGGCGAGGTCGCGGCAACTATGTGATCCAGAATCTCGTTAGTCACGGCTTCATGGAAAGCACCGCGTTCGCGGAAAGTCCACATGTACAGTTTTAAAGATTTTAACTCGACGCACAGCTTGTTAGGCACGTATTCCAACACCAGCTTGGCAAAATCTGGCTGGCCGGTCATCGGGCATAAGCAGGTAAATTCCGGGATGTCGATGCGAATGGTGAAATCGCGCGCCGGTCTGGGATTTTCAAATGTAGTTAGGTCTGAGCTTGGTTTTGTGGTCATCTTGA
>CAIOHN010000247.1 GCA_903858105.1 uncultured Pseudomonadota bacterium
AAGGCATCAACTTCTTCACGGGGTTTTGCGTAGAAGGACACACACATGCCATCCGCAAGCAAGATACCGATAAAGCCAAGCGCAATAATTCGCTGTGGGTCGCCGAACAACTAGGCATTAAGCTGCATATCATCGATGTTATCGAAGAGTATAAGCAGGTATTGCTTAACCCCAAACACGGCTACGGCGCCAACATGAATCCCTGCCTGGATTGTAAGATTTTCATGGTCAACAAGGCCAAACAATGGATGGTGGAAAACGGTTTTGATTTTATTATCACCGGCGAAGTGGTTGGGCAACGGCCCATGTCGCAGCGCAAGCAAACCATGCCTATTGTCGCCGCCCAATCCGGTGCTGACGATTTACTGGTCAGACCCTTATCGGCACAAAACCTGCCTGCCACCCTCCCAGAGCGTGAAGGCTGGATCAGCCGGGAAAAAATGTTTGGCTTTAGCGGTCGTTCGCGCAAACCGCAAATGACGCTGGCCAAAGATTACGGCTTTACCGATTATGCTCAACCGGCTGGCGGCTGCTGCTTTTTGACCGACGAAAGTTATTCCTTAAAACTGGTCGATCTTTGGAAGTCGCGCGGCAAGCGTGAATACGAACTGGACGATGTGATGCTGTTGAAAGTGGGTCGGCATATCCGCCCCAAACCGCATTTTAAGTTAATTATTGCCCGCGAAGATGGCGAAGCCCAGTTTATGAACGGCTACAAAAAAGAGTTTATCAGCCTGAACTGCGCCAGTCATCGCGGCCCGCTGGTACTGATTGACGGCGAACCCAGTGAAGACGATTTGATCCAGGCCGCCCAAATCACCGCGCGCTATGGCCAGGGCCGTGACGCCGAACAAGTGGAAGTCACCATCCGCGACCAACAAGGCAAGGAGCGTAATATCGTGATCAAACCGCTGCTGGCCGAGCAAATCCCACAGGAATGGTTCGTATGAGTAACACGACACTTAACGCCCGCCGCCTGTTGTGTCCATTGCCGGTGATTCGCACCCAGGACAAAGTCAAAACCCTGCAAACTGGTGCTGTGTTGACCGTGGAATGTACCGATCCGGGCGTGATGCAGGATATTCCGGCCTGGTGTCGAATCAATGGTCATAAAGTGTTGGAAACCAAAGTGGATAACGGCGAGTATATTATTGTGTTGGAAGTGGGCTGATCGCCCCCAATGACGTAAACGATTGAATAGACAGGATAAACAATGGCAGTCGGAGAAACCTCATTCCCTCAAATGCATGCCGTCAAAGGCATCAAGCTTGGCACCTGCAACGCCGGGATCAAGCAAACGCAGCGCGATGATATTTTAGTTATCGAAATGGCCGAAGGCGGCAGTTGCGCCGCAGTATTTACCCAAAATGCCTTTTGCGCGGCCCCCGTGCATGTTGCCAAATCGCATTTGTCGCAAAACCCGCGCTGGCTTTTGGTTAATTCCGGCAATGCCAATGCCGGCACCGGCAAACAAGGCTTACAGGACGCCTTTGCTTGCTGCGCCAATCTGGCCGGTGAAGTCGAAGCGTTAGCCCAACAGGTTTTGCCGTTTTCAACCGGCGTGATCGGCGAACCGCTACCTGTAGAAAAATTGACAGCGGCACTACCCGCAGCAGTCGCAAACTTTGCCGAAGCACATTGGGATAGCGCTGCCCGCGCCATCATGACGACAGACACTTTCCCCAAAGGCGCGTCGGTAGTGGTTCAGATTGGCGGCAAGCCAGTGACGATCACCGGTATTTCCAAAGGTGCCGGCATGATTCAACCCAATATGGCCACCATGCTGGGCTTTGTGGCTACCGACGCCCGCATTGAACAAAGCTTGCTGCAACAATGTTTGTCTGCGGCAGCAGAAAAATCCTTTAACCGCATTACCGTCGATGGCGACACATCAACCAACGACGCCTGCGTATTGCTGGCCAGCGCCTGTAGCGAGGCACCCGAGATTCTGGCAGGCAGCGAGGATTACGCCGTGTTTGCCCAAGCCGTCATGACGGTCTGCAAGCGCCTGGCTGAATTGATTATCCGTGACGGCGAAGGCGCTACCAAACTGATGCGCATCCTGGTGGAACAAGCGCGTGATAGTGCTGAAGCCGTGCAGGTTGCTAAAACCATTGCCCATTCGCCCTTGGTAAAAACTGCATTTTTCGCCAGCGATCCCAATTGGGGCAGAATCCTGGCCGCTGTCGGCCGGGCTGGTGTTGAAAATATGGATCTGGATAAGATCGAAATTTATCTGGGTACGGTCTGCATCGTCGAAAACGGCGGCAGAGCACCGTCTTACACTGAACAAGACGGCCAACGGGTAATGAATCAGGAAGAAATTATTGTCACAGTCAGACTGGGCCGCGGCAGCGCAAGCGAAGAAGTGCTGACCTGCGATTTTTCATACGATTACGTCAAAATCAACGCTGAGTATCGCACTTAAACCCATCCATGCCTGACACCAATAAACCGCTGCATGTGGCCGTTGGCGTAATTCGCGACGCCCAGAACCGGATATTAATCACCCAGCGCGCTAAAAATGCCCATCAAGGTGGCTTGTGGGAATTTCCCGGCGGCAAATTGGAAGCCGGCGAAGCGGTGCAGCAAGCTTTAGCCCGCGAACTGGCCGAGGAAGTGGGGATTAAAGTACAGACAGCCTCACCGCTGATTAAAATCAACCACGACTACGGTGATAGACATGTGCTGTTGGATGTCTGGAATGTCACCGCCTTTGCCGGTCAGGCTACCGCTTGTGAAGGCCAGGCGATGCGCTGGATCGACACAGAACAATTCGGCGCGTTTGCTTTTCCGGCGGCCAATCAGCCGATTATTTCCGCCGCACAACTACCTGATTTTTACGCGATTCTGGAAGGCCGCAGCGCCATTGAAGTAATAAGCAATTGCCGACGAATTTTGGCAACTGGCATCAAACTCATGCAGTTTCGCGCCAAATCCTTACCGTCTACCGACCTACTATCGGTTTTCGAGCAGGTTTTACAGCTCTGTCAGCAACAAAACGTAAGTCTATTGATCAACGCTGATCTGGGCATCGAAACCGACAGCGCCCAAGGTATCCACCTCAGCAGTCGCGCCTTGCTAGCGTGCGACCAGCGTCCGCCTGCTTATCGCTGGGTGGCGGCCTCTTGCCACAATCTTCAGGAATTACGCCACGCAGAAGCGATTGGCGCAAACTTTGCGGTGTTAGCGCCGATACAAGCTACCACATCGCATCCGGGTGTGGCGCCATTAGGCTGGGATACGCTGGCGAGTTTGCTTGAATGCGTCAATTTACCGGTATTTGCATTAGGTGGCTTGGGGCAATGCGACCTTGAAAAAGCCTTAGCCGCCGGCGCCCAAGGCATAGCCGGTATTAGCGCCTTTTTGCCAGAGGTTTAGCTTTATTGGTGGTGCTTAATCCAGATTGAAATCAGGATTTTCGTCGTCAAGATCGATCAGCGGTGGACCGGGGATTTTATGGGCTTCCGTGGCCCAATCGCCCAAATCAATCATTTTGCAGCGCTCGGAACAGAACGGTTTGAATAGTTCGGCGGCTATCCACGCTACTTTTTTGCGGCAAGTTGGGCATGCCACCATAGGTGGTGTCTGTAAACTCGTCATCAGATCATGCAACAGGTTAAGGAAAACTCGATGTCATCCAGCGTCTGACCTGGCCTATTTTCATCCACGGACGGCTTCATAAAGCGAATGCTGAAACGATGTTTGCCGCCGCTTATTTCCGCAAAACTTTGAATATCCGTCGCGATGCCTACCCGTAACAATTGCACCGGATGGTTTTTGTTATCCAGCGCCAACTGAAAAAATCCGGCCTTGGCCAGTTGCTGGGTCGGTACGCTACTTTGGCGGATAAAGCCCAAGATCAAATCAATGGCAACTCTAATGTCGACAAACGGCTGAGTCCAGCGTTCCAGATCCTTTTGTTGCTCGGCTTCGTTTTGCTCCAGCCAAAAATGAAAAGCCGGTAAATCAAACGAACAGCTACCGCCGGGAATGGAATTGCGCTGCGAGATGCTTTGGAATAAATCGCTTTCCATAACGCTGATACCGATTTTGCCGTTGGCGCTATACAGGTTACGGCTGGCTTGATTCAACTCAGCGAGAATTTCCTGCAGCTTATCAGCATCAACACCGTGCGTATGCGCCAGTTGATTAAGTACTTTGGTGTGTCTATCCAGTTCTTTGATCAACTCGGATTTCAAGTCGCTTCGACTGAAGATCATCAGTATGTCGAGTAACACCGAAATGGCGGCACGTTTATCAAAAACCGAAGCGCCCAGCATAAAGTGACTGAGCTGTTGAAAAAGTTGCTCCAAGCGCATAAACACCCGAATTCGTTCGTTAAGCGGGAATTCGTAGATAGTTTGTGTATTCAAGCCGATTGTGTCCTGGCAGTGGCTAATAAAATGTATGAATTGTGCAGTCTTTTAACCTGTTCTGCAAGTTGCTCAGGCCCTGCTGTGTTATCGATGAGATCGTCCGCTTTGACAAGCCGATCTGCGCGCGACATCTGGCTGTCGATGATGGCCTGCGCTTGCTGGCGAGATAACTGATCCCGGCTAATCACTCGCTGTAATTGGGTTTCTAGCGGGCAATCGATCAGCAGCACCCGGTCAACGGCATAGGGATTTTTCGATTCCAACAGCAGCGGCACCGCAATCAAACAGTAAGGAGCTTTCAGTTCAGCAACTTCAGCGGCAATCTGCGCATACACCAAAGGATGCATGATGTTATCCAATTGCTGCTTTTTATCGGCTGCAGAGAAAATAATATCGCGCAATTTAGCGCGATTCAAACTGCCATCCTCATTCAACACAGCCGGGCCAAATGCTTCAGTGATTTGCTGTAAGGCCGACTGACCTGGCTGAACCAGTTGCCTGGCAATTATATCAGCATCGATGACAGGTATAGCCATTTCAGCAAACAAGCGGCAAACGGTGGATTTGCCACTGCCGATACCGCCAGTCAAACCAATCGTAAGCATTATTTACAAACCACTGGCATGTAAATACAAGGCGTTGATCTCCTCACCCCACATCAGCGCCAGCCAGCCTGCCATCGCCAGATAAGGCCCAAAAGGTATCGGTTTAGCGGCATCATGTTTACGAAACACGATCATCGCCACCCCCACTACCGCACCGACCAGCGACGACAACAAAATAATCAACGGCAGATATTGCCAACCCAACCAGGCACCAAACAGCGCTAGCAGCTTGAAATCGCCATAGCCCATGCCTTCCTTGCCGGTCAGCAGCTTAAATAGCTGATAGACGCTCCACAAGCTTAAATAGCCAGCAACCGCGCCGATTATACTGGCGTGGCTATCGGTAAAAACGCCAAACACACTTAGCAACAAGCCCAGCCAGACTAGTGGCAAAGTCATCGAATCCGGCAGCAACTGTTGATCGATGTCGATAAAACTCAGCGCAATCAAACTCCAGGTCAATAGCAGCGAAAACGGCAAGGCCAAGCCATAGCCAAAATGCCAGGCCACCAGTGCAGAACACAGGCCGGTAAATGCTTCAATCAAAGGATAGCGCCAGGCGATAGTGACCCCACAATGCGCACATTTACCGCCTAGCAGCAAATAACTTAGCACCGGGATATTTTGATAGGCTTTGATTTCTGTTTTGCAGGACGGGCATCTCGACCCCGGCAACATCAGATTGAATACTTCGGTTTCTTCAGCCAAAGGCAACTGCAAAAACTCGTGGCAATCGCGCCGCCAACTGGCTTGCATCATCACCGGCAAGCGGTAGATCACTACATTCAGAAAGCTGCCTACCAACAGCCCGAGCACGAGAATGACGCTGATCAGCAATAGCGAGGATTGTTCAAGACTGGCAAGCAACATGAGAGAAAATGAGTAATGATTAACGTCCCTCGCCGACTGTTTACAATCCGACGAGGGGCTGACGATCCAACGCTAAATGGCGGCACCCAGTTTGAAGATCGGCAGATACATCGCCACAATCAAACCGCCGACCAGAATACCCAGAATCACCATGATGATGGGTTCCATTAAGCTGCTTAAATTATCGACCAAGTTATCCACTTCTTCTTCGTAAAAGTCGGCAACCTTATCCAGCATGGCGTCAATCGAGCCGGACTCCTCGCCGATGGCGACCATCTGCACCACCATATTCGGAAACATACCGGTCTGTTCCAGCGCGAATTTCAATTGTTGGCCGGTAGATACGTCGTCACGAACTTGCATGACGGCTTCGTAAAATAAAATATTACCGCAAGCCCCAGCCACCGACACCAAGGCTTCCACCAACGGCACACCCGCTGCCGACATGGTTGACAAGGTTCTGGCAAAGCGGGCAATCGCTGATTTTTCTAGGATCATGCCCACTACCGGGATTTTCAGTAGCGTCTTATCCAGAAAATGATTAAACGCCTTCGAGCGCTTTTTAAAATAACCAAATACATAACCGCAACCGGCGATTACACCCACAACCGCCCACCACCATTCTTGCACCCAGGCCGATAACTCGATGACGAACTGGGTAAAAGCCGGTAAATCCGCGCCAAAGCCTTTAAACAAATCCTCGAACACCGGCACCACAAAAATCAGCAAAATCGCGGTGACGATGAACGCTACCACCAATACCGCAATCGGGTAAGTCAGGGCTTTTTTGACTTTTTTCTTGATCGACTCGGTTTTTTCTTTGTAAGTGGCAATCTTGTCCAGCAAGGTTTCCAAAACCCCGGCATGCTCGCCGGCCTCGACCAGGTTGCAGAACAAGGCGTCAAAATACAAAGGTTTTCTGTTTAACGCCTGCGCCAAGGTATCGCCGCCTTCCACGTCAGCCTTAATCCCCAGCAGTAATTCGGACATACTGGCATTATCATGGCCTTTGCCGATAATGTCGAACGATTGCACCAAAGGCACACCCGCCGCCAGCATGGTCGCCAACTGCCGGGCAAACACCGCAATATCGCCGGGGGTGATTTTTTGTACCTTGGCGCCAAATAAGGGCTTGGCCTTGGCTTTAATACCCACCACCCGGATACCCATGCGCCGCAATTCGGCGCGAGCGATAACCTCGCTTTTGGCGCTGATGGTGCCCTTGGTTTTCTTGTTTTGCCTATCAAAACCGTCCCAGTTAAAGTCGATTTGATCTTCTTGTTTTGCCATGATTATTCCTTGGTGACGCGGTCAATTTCTTGAAGCGAGGTAATCCCCTGCTTGATTTTCAGTAGACCGGACATTCTTAAATCGTTAATACCTTCGCTTTTCGACAACTCCGCCATTTGCATTGAGTTACCGCCGCTCAAAATCAGCGCACGCATTTTTTCGGTAATCGGCATCACTTGATAAATACCTACCCGACCTTTGTAACCGTTGTTGCAATGCTCGCAGCCAACCGGCCCATAGACCTTAAACGTACTAAGCTCTTCCTGCTTAAATCCGGCCGAGATCAAGGTGCTTTCTGGATAATCCATCTCTTGCTTGCAATGTTCGCATAAGCGCCGGGCCAAGCGTTGCGCCATGATCAAAACCACCGCCGAGACAATATTGAACGGCTCGATGCCCATCTGCACCAAACGGTTGATAGTTTGCGGCGCGTCGTTGGTATGCAGGGTAGACAATACCATGTGACCGGTTTGCGCCGCCTTGACCGCAATGCTGGCGGTTTCCAGATCACGAATCTCACCGACCATGATGATGTCAGGATCTTGCCGCAAGAACGCCCGCAAGGCTTCGGCAAAGGTTAGACCGGCTTTGGGATTAACGTTGACCTGATTGATGCCTTCTACGGTAATCTCCACCGGATCTTCAGCGGTGGAAATATTGGTTTCGATGCTGTTAAGGATATTCAACCCAGTATACAAGGACACGGTTTTACCGCTACCGGTTGGCCCGGTGACCAACACCATGCCGTAGGGTTTATGAATCGCCTCCAGGAAGTTTTTTTGTTGCTCCGGTTCAAAACCCAGCTTTTCGATACCAATCTGCGCGCTGGTCGGGTCAAGAATCCGCATAACCACTTTTTCGCCAAACAGCGTCGGGCAAGTATTTACCCGAAAATCGATAGCCCGATTTTTGGAAATCTGCATTTTGATCCGGCCGTCCTGCGGTACCCGACGCTCGGCAATATCCATTCTGGACATGACTTTCAGCCGGGAAATAATCCGGTTGGCAATGCCTACCGGCGGACTGGCTACTTCCGACAAAATACCGTCAGCTCTGAAGCGGATGCGGAATTTTTTCTCGAACGGCTCTAAATGAATATCCGACACGCCGCGTTTGATCGAGTCCAGCAAAATTTTATTTACAAAGCGGACGATAGGCGCGTCGTCGATATCAGATCCCATCGACTCATCGGCAGCTTTGGTATCATCGCCTGACGAAATATCGATATTATCCAGGTCGTCGTCCAGCAGATCCTTCATAGACGTATCGGCGGCTTCCAATGCCGAGTCTATCATTTTGATCAGCTTGTCTTCTTCGACCAGAATATTTTCAGTATTGTGCCGCGTGTGAAGATCG
>CAIOHN010000248.1 GCA_903858105.1 uncultured Pseudomonadota bacterium
CCAGTAGTAATTCTAAGCCTATAGTGCCCGACAATGCGCTGCGCAGCGCAAGCCGATGTTTTACTGTTGAAAGATGTCGATAACCTGCTAGAGTAGGCAGCAAGTTACCGCCATCAACGACTCGGAATCATCATGTTACGCAAAATACTGATTGCTAACCGCGGCGAAATTGCCGTCCGCATCATCCGTGCTTGCGCAGAAATGGGCATTCGTTCTGCGGCTATTTATTCAGAAGCCGACCGGTTTGCCTTGCACGTCAAAAAGGCAGACGAATCGCATTACATTGGCAGTGAACCACTCTCCGGCTACCTGAACATCTATGGCTTGGTTGATCTGGCCCTGCGTACCGGTTGCGATGCGATTCATCCCGGATATGGCTTTTTATCGGAAAACGCCCAATTTGCCCGTGCTTGCCAGGAACGCGGCCTGGTGTTCATCGGCCCGACGGCAGAAGTAATCAGCCGGATGGGCGATAAAACTGAAGCGCGCTCAGCCATGAAAGCCGCTGGCTTGCCGGTCACGCCCGGCTCGGATGGTAATCTGGACAATGTTGAGCATGCCTTGCAAGTCGCGGAAGAAATCGGCTACCCCATCATGCTGAAAGCTACATCCGGTGGCGGCGGACGCGGTATTCGCCGCTGCGACAATCCCGACGAACTGCGACAAAACTTTCAGCGGGTGATTTCGGAAGCCACCAAAGCCTTTGGCAGCGCGGATGTATTTTTAGAAAAATGCGTGGTCAACCCGATTCATATCGAGGTGCAAGTGCTGGCCGACCATTTCGGCAACACGATTCATCTTTATGAACGGGACTGTTCGGTACAGCGCCGCAATCAAAAACTCATTGAGATCGCCCCATCGCCACAGCTTGAAGAAGCGCAACGTCAGTATCTGGGCGGTCTGGCGGTGATGGCAGCCAAAGCGGTCGGCTATACCAATGCCGGCACTGTGGAGTTTTTGCTGGATAGTAATGGCCGGTTTTATTTCATGGAAATGAATACCCGGGTGCAAGTCGAACACACCATCACCGAAACCATTACCGGCGTGGATATTGTCGAAGAACAGATCCGTGTCGCCGCCGGTCTGCCTTTGCGCTTTAAACAGGAAGAAATTGTGCGTCGCGGCTATGCGATTCAATTTCGCGTCAACGCCGAAGATCCGAAAAATAACTTTTTACCCAGTTTTGGGCATATCTCCCGCTACTACGCGCCCGGTGGCCCAGGCGTACGCACCGACACCGCGATTTATACCGGTTATGAGGTGCCGCCGTTTTACGACTCGATGCTGGCCAAAGTCATCGTCAGCGCCATCACGTGGGAAGACGCGATCAATCGCGGCGAACGGGCTTTGCGCGATATGGGCTTATTTGGCATCAAAACCACGATTCCGTATTACCTGAAAATTCTCAGCCACCCAGATTTTCGACGCGGCCGCTTCAACACCGGCTTTGTCGAAGCCAACCCGGATTTGATCAACTACTCCAACAAGCCGCGCCCGGAAATCCTGGCCAGCGTACTGGCGGCCGTGGTCGCTTCGCATACCGGCCTGTAACCTAAGGAAACCGCAATGAATAAAGTTTACGTAACCGACGTTATCCTCCGCGATGCCCACCAATCGCTAATCGCCACCCGGATGCGCACCGAGGACATGCTGCCAGCTTGCGCCATGCTGGACGACATCGGCTATTGGTCTTTGGAATGTTGGGGCGGCGCGACCTTCGACGCCTGCTTACGGTTTTTGAAAGAAGACCCGTGGGAGCGCCTAAGCCAGCTAAAAACAGCATTGCCTAATACCCGCCTGCAAATGCTGTTGCGCGGGCAAAACCTGCTCGGCTACCGGCATTATTCCGATGATGTGGTGCGAAAATTCGTGGAAACTGCCGCCCGTAACGGCATGGACGTGTTTCGCATTTTTGATGCGCTAAATGACATTCGTAATCTGGAAACCGCCATAGAAGCCACAAAACTAGCCGGCAAACATGCGCAAGGCACCATCTGTTACACCACCAGTCCGGTACATGATATTGCCAGCTTTATCAAATTGGGCAAAGGCTTGGCCAATCTGGGCTGCGACTCCATCGCCATTAAAGACATGGCAGGCTTGCTGACGCCGTATATCGCTGGCGAACTGGTCAAAGCGCTAAAAGACAGCATCGATCTGCCTTTACATTTGCATTGCCACGCCACTGCCGGTTTGGCGGAAATGTGTCAGATCAAAGCCATCGAAGCCGGTTGCGAACACGTCGATACCGCCTTGTCGTCTTGGGCTGGCGGCACCAGCCATCCGCCCACAGAAAGCTTGGTCACTGCCTTGCGCGGCACCCAATACGACACAGGCCTGGATTTGGACAAGTTGCAGACTGCCAATGAATATTTCGCCGAGGTACGCAAAAAATATAAGCGCTTTGAAAGCGAATATACCGGCATCGATACCCGTGTGCATATCTTCCAGGTTCCTGGCGGCATGATCTCCAATCTGGCCAACCAGTTAAAAGAGCGCAATGCGCTGGATCGAATCAGCGAGGTATATAAAGAGATTCCGGAAGTGCGCAAAGACTTGGGCTATCCGCCCTTGGTGACGCCAACCTCGCAAATCGTCGGCACCCAGGCTGTACTGAATGTACTGATCGGCAAGCGCTACGACACCATCAGCAATGAAGTAAAGCGCTATTTACACGGTGGTTACGGCAAGGCACCGGCAGCGGTCAATCCGCAGTTGCTGGCCAAGGCGGTGGGTAACGAAGAAGTGATCGAATGTCGGCCGGCGGATTTACTAAAACCGGAGTATGAGCATTTACGCAACGAAATCGGTCATCTAGCTTTAAATGACGAAGATATTTTGAGTTTTGCCATGTTCCCGGAAATTGGTAAGCAGTTTTTGGAACTGCGCTCGACTGACAATCTGGTTCCCGAACCGCTGGAACTGGAAGGTGCGCCCGTCGCTGGCGAAGTTAAAAAAGCCCCGACCGAGTTTAACGTGGCACTGCATGGCGAGTCGTACCACGTTAAAGTCACCGGCGCAGGCCCGAAAAACCAAAGCCTGCGACATTTTTACTTTACGGTGGACGGCATGCCGGAAGAAATTGTGATCGAAACCCTGGACGAAATCGTTCTGGACGGCGGCGCGCAAGGTGCGGTGCAAAGCGCTATCGCCAGCAAACGCCGGAGGCCTAGCGAAGCGGGCGATGTGGTCACCAGCATGCCCTGCAATATCATCGACGTACTGGTCAAGGAAGGCCAAAAAGTCAATGCCGGCCAATCGTTGCTGGTCACTGAAGCCATGAAAATGGAAACCGAGATTACCGCGCCTGTGGCGGGTATCGTTAAAGCGATTTATGTCGCCAAAGGCGATGCGGTTAACCCCAATGAGGTGTTGGTAGAAATAAATTAAGACAAAACACGGAAGGCAAAAGGTAAAATAGCCGGTTAGCCAGCAAACTGGCTCTGCTATTTTGTAAAATTTGCTTGGGCAAATGAATTCGCCACTACAATTAAGTTCGCCGGCCGTTTTTACGCCTTTAGCCTTTCACTTTTATCGACTACTTTGAACCCTAAACCCGTAACCGAAGAATCCATCCGCCACGCCGTTGAGTTATTACACCAAGGGCAGTTGGTCGCATTCCCCACCGAAACCGTATACGGCCTGGGCGCGGATGCTTCCAATCCAGATGCTATAGCCAAAGTGTTTGCCGCTAAAGGCCGACCTGCCGATCACCCCTTGATCGTCCATTTAGCTAGCGCCGCGCAAATCAACGACTGGGCAGAAGCGGTGCCAGAAGCCGCCTGGCGGCTAGCCGAACATTTTTGGCCCGGCCCGCTGACCATGATTCTGAATAAAAAAGCCAGCGTACCTATGGCGGTTACCGGCGGTCAAAATACCGTCGGCTTGCGGGTGCCAGCCAATCCGGTCGCTCAACAATTATTACAAGCCTTTGGTGGCGGTATCGCCGCGCCTTCGGCTAATCGCTTTGGCCGAATCAGCCCGACCCAGGCCAGTCACGTCGCCGAAGAATTGGGCGACAGCGTTGGCTGCATTCTGGATGGCGGCCCTTGCTCGGTGGGTGTGGAATCGACCATCATCGATCTAAGCGACGGCATTCCGGCCATTCTCAGACCCGGCCGCATCACCCGCAGCCAGCTTAAAGCCGTGCTGCAAACCGAGGTGCGCCTGGCATCGCAAAGCAAAATCCGCGCGCCAGGCATGATGGCGGTGCATTACGCCCCCAACACCATGGCGCTGCTTTGTCCGGTCGACACCTTGATCTCCATGACCGACGACCTATGCGCGCAAGGCAAGGTCATCGGTATTCTGGCGTTTAGCCCGGAGATTGCCTGCATTCCTTGCAAGCACCTGCTGAGATTACCCAATCAAGCCGAATTTTACGAAGCGGCCTTGTACAGTGCCTTGCGCGACCTGGACAAACTGGAGCTGGACACCATTTTGATCGAACAGCCGCCCGATAACGAAGCCTGGGCAGCCGTTAACGACCGATTGAGTAAAGCCACGGTTTGAAATGAGCGACGCTGAATGGATGCGCCATGCAATTCGCTTGGCGCAACGCGCCGAACAGCAAGGCGAAGTGCCGGTCGGCGCTTTGCTAGTGCAAGGCGAGCGCTGCATCGCCGAAGGCTGGAACCAGCCGATTCAACTTAACGATCCGACCGCCCACGCCGAAATCGTCGCCCTGCGTAAAGCCGGCCAGGCTTTAAATAACTATCGCTTAATCGACACCACGCTCTACGTCACTCTGGAACCCTGCGTCATGTGCATGGGAGCCATCGCTCACGCCCGCGTAACACGCCTGGTATTTGGGGCTTACGACCCCAAACGCGGCGCAGTCTGCCACGCCTTGCAACTCAGCGACGCACCGTTTTTAAATCATCGCGTGGAATGGTTGGGCGGGGTTTTGGAAGCCGATTGCGCGGACTTGCTTAGCGATTTTTTTAAGGCCAGACGCAATCGCTAATTGCCTGTTCGCTAGCCTTGGCGGTAATCTAGCAAAAGCCACTACTGTTGTTGCAAACCGGAGGCCAGCAAATGCCCAAGACCACCGCAACTTACTGGAATCCACTAGATTCTGCCCATAGCGCCGTCTGGCAGCCAGTCTCCGGCCTGGAGGGAATAGCGGAACAAGTGACTCTCAGCCACGATGCCGTCAGCGGCGAATACACCAGGCTGATGCGCTTTCTACCCGGAGCCGATACCTCGGCCTATGCCGCCAAAAGCCACACCTACCCGGAAGAAGTCTTCATCGTCAGCGGTCGCCTTTACGATCATGCTTTCGGATTTTGGCTGGAGGCCGGCCACTACGCCAGCCGACCGCCCGGCGAGTTACATGGCCCGTTTCATACCGATGTTGGCTGCGTGGTGCTTGAAATATCCTTTCCCAGTCGCACCGCTTAGGATGGGCAAATAGCTTCCTCGCCACAATTAGGCCGTATTTACCCCGCAAAGACTACTGCCTATCAAAACTACCCTCCACTGGGAGGGCGAATTGCTGGCGTCTTATTGCTACCTTAACCCCCGACGATCCAATGGGTCGGCAACGGATTTCAGGTTTCAATCATGCGGAGTAATAGCCATGCAATCATTCTTTACCCAAACCAACAATCAACAAAATCTCGCCGTTTGGCTCATCTGCCTGATCCTGCTTTGCCTTGCAATCTGGCTTGGCGCTGAAGGCCAAAAACCTGCGCAAGCTACGTCAAACTTGCCCCTCACGGCCTGGCTGGATGAGGACGACCCGGATGAAGGCGGTCAGGCAGCTTAATCATCACATCAAACAAAACCATAATAATTAAGGGGAACATTATGCGGATCTTACTAGTCTCGACCGCTTTTTCCGGCCTAACCCAGCGTTTTTATACCGAACTAGTCGATGCAGGCTACCAAGTATCCGTTGAATTGCACTTGGGCGACCCAGTCAGGCTGCTGGAGGGGGTAAAACTATTTCAGCCCGATCTGATCATTTGCCCATATTTGACTCGGCGCATTCCGGCTGACATCTACCGTCACTATAAATGCCTGATCGTCCACCCTGGCATAAAAGGCGACCGCGGCCCGTCATCGCTGGACTGGGCAATACAAGAAAACCAAGCGGATTGGGGCGTCACCTTGCTGGAAGCAGACGCCGAAATGGACGCTGGCGCGATTTGGGCCAGCCGAACTTTTCCGATGCGCCAAGCCAGCAAAAGCAGCCTGTTCAATCGCGAAGTCACCCAAGCTGCCGTGGAATGCCTGTGGGAAGCCCTGAGCGTCGCCAAGGCGCCCAGTTTCAAGCCGATGCCACTGGATTACGCCCATCCGGCCATCAGCGGAAAATTGCGACCAGCGATGAAGCAACTTGATCGCAGCATCGATTGGCAACGGCATGGCAGCGCCGAGATCGTCAGACGGATACGCGCCGCCGACGGCAGTCCCGGGGTTTTGGATGAGGTGTGCGGTCAGCCGTTTTACCTGTTCAATGCCCAAATCGAAACAAAATTAGTCGGAAAACCCGGCACTATCATCGCCGTCGCCGAGCAAGCCATTTGTCGAGCCTGCGCTGATGGTGCGGTCTGGATTGGCCATTTGCAACCCAAACTAGCTGATGGCAAAGGCATCAAATTACCGGCCACGCTGGCCTTGGGAGACTTGTTGCATACGCCGCCCAAAACAATGGCCAGGCTATTTGGTGCCAGTATTAAAACCCTGGATATCGACTACACCCTGCCAGGCCAGCAATTTCCTTTGCAGGAAGTTTGGTTCGATCTGGAGGGGGAGGTGGCCTATCTGCACTTTGCCTTTCATAACGGCGGCATGAGCACCGCACAATGCCGCTTGCTGGCAAACGTCTATCGCCATGTTGCAGGCCTTAAGGTCAAAGCCATTGTGCTGATGGGCGGCGAGGATTTCTGGTCCAACGGTATTCATCTGAATCATATCCAAGCCGCTGACAACGCTGCCGACGAATCCTGGCTGAACATCAACGCCATTGATGACTTAATTCGGCAGATTATCGATACCCCGGACAAGTTGACTATCACCGCAGTGGCCGGGAACGCGGGTGCCGGCGGCGCTATTTTGGCATTGGCCGCCGATAAAGTCTGGGCGCGAAGCGGCGTGGTGTTCAATCCGCATTATCGCAATATGGGCGGACTGTATGGTTCGGAATATTGGACCTACCTACTGCCCAAACGCGTTGGGCACGAGGTCGCAGAACGATTGACTGCAGCCTGCCTGCCGCTCAGCGCTCAGCAAGCCTGGCGCCTGGGCATGGTGGATCAGGTTTTGGACAGCCATCACTCGCTGTTTGCCGTCCAGGTAAAACAATTGGTGCAACGCCACATCGGCAACGACTTGCTAGTGTTGGAAGCCTTGCAAGCCAAAGCCCGTCACCGCTGCCGGGATGAAGCGGAAAAGCCGCTGGCGCGCTATCGTCAGGGAGAGTTGGCGCGGATGTTTGAAAACTTCTATGGCAGCGCCGACTATCACACTGCCCGCCAAGCTTTTGTATTTAAACAATCCGCTACCGACACTCCCATCAATCTCGCCACGCACCGAGATACGGTACATGACGACTCGAAACTGTCGGCAGCCATCTCAAACGGCAAACAGCCCAAGGCTGAAACGCTACAAAATTCTTGAGATTACTATTTCTAACCCAGAGGTGAACATCATGGCTACAAACCTAAATTTGGACAATACATTAAGCGCAACAGCTCAAGCGGTAAAAGATCAGAACGGCAATAGCAGTTCGCTGAATTTATCTAACGACAGATTGGGCATAGGCACAGCCGATCCCAAAGCCAAGCTGCATGTCACCGCAGACATTGTCCTCGGCACAGACAAAAATGGCGCTCGCTATATCCTTCACAGTAGAACCCATGCTGGCGGCGATTTTTTGCATATCAGCGGCGATGATCCGAACGGCAATTGGCAGTGGGACAGGGGCTTATCTTTTGTCAAAGCCAGCGGCAATGTCGGCATCGGCACCACCAATGCCACTCAACGCCTGACTTTGGGCTCTGGAAATCTACAGATGCCCGCTCCGTCGGGCGGCGCACACGGCAACCTGTACTTTGGCGGTACTACTGATACCGGGCAGGTAGGGATGCGCTTGTTCGGCGGTCTGATCAACGACGCCTATCAATCCGGCTTTATCGACGTCCGCGCCGGCAATTTGCAAAACGGCTTGGTATTTAGGGTCGATGACGTGCAGGGCGGCATAGAACGCATGCGTATCAACGCTAACGGCAACGTCGGCATTGGCACCAACGCCCCGGAAGAAGCTTTGCATGTGGTAGGTAACATTCTCACTACCGGCGATATTCGCTTGTTAAACGCTGACTGCGCCGAGGATTTTGACATTTGCGAAACCGAGGACGTCGAAGCCGGTACGGTGATGGTACTGGGCGACGAAGGGGTTTTGTATCCCAGTCGGCAAGCCTACGACAAACGCGTGGCCGGTGTGGTTTCCGGTGCCGGTCAATACAAACC
>CAIOHN010000249.1 GCA_903858105.1 uncultured Pseudomonadota bacterium
ATCGATGCTTGAGGTGCCGCGGCTGGCATTATTACCGGATTGACCGCGGGTATTTCAATCGCAGCAGCTTGTGGTTTGCTGGCCTGTGGCAGAGCAACGACTGGCGGCTGAACTGCGGCCTTATCATCCAGCCACAGATACACAAAAGGCATGGGCGCTAAGGCGATCAGCCAAAACCATAGTGCTTTAGACCCAGTTTGCCTGGGTGCGGTTTGTGGTCGCAATGCTTGCGGCGACGCCGACTTTTGGGTGTTGCGCTGCTCCAGATCACGCAGCATTTGGTTAATTAAACTCATAAGGGTAGGCGCGGCCAAAAGTAGATGAACAGCGTGCAACTCAACAACAATAACCAGGCAAAAATGCGTCTAAAGCCCCAGGGCAAAATCCGGGTGCGGGTATCGTCGGTATCCAGTGCTGCTGATTGTACATGTCGCCAGCTGAGCTTGCTTTGGCCTTTGCCGTAAGCTGCCAGCAGCGATTTGTGGGTCAGGATGTTGATTAAACGCGGGATGCCCTGCGTGTAAAAATGCAGCGCGCTGACAGTTAGCGGGCCTAATAGATCGGTATGGGTGTTGCCGGCAATTTGTAAGCGATGCAAAACATAGTCTGCCACTTGCTGTTTATTCAGCGGCTGCAAGTTGTAACTAAAACTAATGCGTTGTCGCAGTTGGCGGATCGATTTTTTCTGTAATACCTCGTCGAGTTCGGCTTGGCCGAACAGCACAATCTGTAACAATTTTTGTTTCTCGGTTTCCAGATTGGTGAGTAATCTTAAGGCTTCCAAAGTCTCCAGCGGCATGGCCTGGGCTTCGTCGATAATCAGTACAATTTTATGTCCCAGGGTAGCGGCATTGAGCAAATAGTCGTTGATTTGCGCCAGTGTCCGGCTTTGCCCGGCATTGCGGGAATAGCGGATGCCCAATTCATCGGCAATGGCTTGATGTAAGGCTGCGGCCGTCAAATGGGGGTTGGGAATGTAGGCGGTGACGAAAGGCGCGGGCAATTCGTTTAACAGTTTGCGACACAGCATGGTTTTGCCGGTGCCGACGGGGCCGGTAATTTTGATGAATCCTTCACCGCTTTGCAGGGCGATTAACAGTACATTCAAGGCTTCTCGATGCGTTGGTAAATCGCAAAAAAACTGCGTGTCAGGCGTCAGATTGAACGGTAACTGGCTTAGGCCGAAATGTTGGAGGTACATGAGTGTTGTCTGGTAGGGTCGAATGGCCAAAGGGCGCCTTGTAAATACTACACCTCGTTAAATTAGATTGATTTGAAACCTGTAGGTGCGAATTTATTCGCACCTAGAAATTTGCTTATTCCGGTTATAACCACACTGCATCCCATAACGGATAGTCGCCTATGTTTTCCACTAAACCTGCTCTAAGAGGATTGGCAATCATATAGCGAGCTACCGATTTAACGTCTTCCTCGGCTCGCATGGCATGGTCGTAGTATGCGCGCTGCCAAACCGAGCCTGTTTCACCAAGAGAATGGTTTACTTTCAGGGCTGATCGCGCTTTAAATATTTTCATTGCTTGAGATAGCGGCTGGGTGTCATTTAACGTAAATAACCAGTGCAGATGGTCAGGCATTAACACCCAGGCCAACGACGTTAGCAGTTTCTCGGTTTCTATCCGGCGCATTTCTAAAATGACCAAACGCGCCGTTTGAAAGCAAAGGAACACCGGTCGGCGATCGGTGGTGACGGTAGTGATGAAATAAATTTGTCCTGGAATACTTATGCGTCCTTTGCGGAGATCATCGTAGGTCATGGTGAGCTTTTACCTCTGGGTCGAATAAATTCGACCCTACAATATTTTTATTTCCACAACTGCTTGCGTTCCAGTTGCTGCATGCGTTCACGGCTGTCTTCTATAGGCGCATTCCAGTCTTTGTTGTCCTTAATGACAGTCGGTTTCAGCAAAATCACCAGCTCCGATTTTTTGCCGGTGCCTTTGTTTTCGCGGAAGGCGTTGCCGATATAAGGAATTCGCGACAACAGCGATACGCCTTGTTTGTTCTCTTCGCTGTTTTCCTGCATTAACCCACCAATCACGATGATTTGCCCGCTTTCGGCATGCACGATGCTGTCGGATTCCCGCACAGTATTAAGCGCCATTGGTATTTCGTTAGGCTGGTCGTTGATGGTGAACTGTTTGGTTTGATTTTCCACCCGGGTAATTGACGGGTGAATATGCAGAGTTATGTTATTGGTGTCGCCAATTTGCGGGGTAACATCCAGGGCAATCCCTGAAAAAAACGGCGTCCAGGTGATGTCTTGTGTGACGGTATTGGTGGCTGCCGACAGGCTATTGTTGGAGGCGATGTCGGTAATAAAGTACTCGTCCTGACCGACTTTGATTACTGCTTTTTGATTGTTAAGTGTCGAAATTCTTGGGCTGGAGAGAATGTTGGTTTTACCCTGGCCTTCCATCAGTTCTATGAACGCATAAAAATCGCCGGAATGTACACCAATTGTAAATACCTGGCTGGTTACCGAGGCTGCCATCGGCAAAGGATTGACGCTGCTCAAAAACGCATTTTTAGCGTCATGCATGATGTTTGCCCAGTTGACGCCGTCCTGATGTTTGTCATCCAGGATGATTTCCAGAATCTTGGCCTCAATCACCACTTGTCTGCCAATTTGGCCTTGGGTGGTTTCGATCAGTTTTTCCACTTCGCGCATTTGGCTGGGATTGGCGCGCACTACCACGATGCCGGTTTGTTTATTGATGACGACTTTGGTGCCGGTTTGCGGATTGTGCAGTTCGTCGGTGTTGCCAGCCGTCGGTGTTACATCAATCACCGCTGACAAGGATTGCCCCAATTCATCCCAAAAATCGGTTTTTGACGAGGTGGTAATCCAACTGCCGGATGTGGCGTTATTGGGGGCGTTGCTGTTGGGGTTGTTGGGGCTTGAACTTTGATTAGCCTGATTGTTCTGGCCGGAGCGGCGCGAACCGCTACTGATTTGGCCAGAGGAAACTCGGGTGTTGGAACTGCCTTCACGTAAAACGTCTATGCGGTCGATCTTGAATATTTTGGTTTGCAGGGTGGCCGGGTAAATGATGTAGCCGATGTCGGTTTTATTGTAATCGTAGCCATAGACTTTTTGTACTGCGCTCAACACCTGAGCCACGCTGACGTTTTTCAGTTCCAGCGAGATGCGGCCGACCACGTCAGGATGCACCACCATGTTTTCCTGGCTGTCCGCGACCAAACTCATAAAAAATTCGCGCGCGTCGACTTCGTGTACCGACACATTGAAAGTCGCGGGCCGGTTGCTCAAGGCATCGTTGAGCAAGCTCTGATTAAAATCTGGTATCAGCGCCTCTGTCACCGCATTGGGCGGGGCGGCTGAGGGTTGCGGTATTTGCGGCGAAACCGCTGCCGGAAAGGCTCTGTCAACGTTCGGTGTTTTTAAGGGTGTAGTTTCGCTACAGGCCGCTAGCAACAGGGTCAGGCTGACAGTAACAAAGACAAAAGTATTGGACATTGGGATCATTTCACCGGTTTTTTAACGGATTGGACCAGATAAAGTTTTTTATTCAGGCCGTTTTGTCTGACAAGGACATAGCCTGGTTTAATCTGCAAAATTTTACTGCCGTCCGGCAAACTTTCGCCTCTGCTGACGGTTACACCGTTTATGGTGGCGCGTTTACTGGTATCGGAAATCCAGATGGCTGTTAAAGTCAAAAGCTTGTCGCCAGTCGACTGCGCCGTCATGTTGGGGCGGGGCGCTAAATTGCCGGGCAATGTGGGGTCGCGCAAATCCGCCAGACTTATTCCTGGCGTTAATAGGGCTGCAAGCAGTAGCGGGTAAGGTTTAAACACCGAGCCAGTCCTGTTCAAAACTTAAGGTATAAACCTGAATGCGGGTTTCTGCAGTCGGGTAGTCCTTGACCTGATAGTCGATGCTATCCCAATGAATGCGCCAGGGCAGGGCTTCCAGGGCTTTCAGGTAACTCAAGGTGCTGAAATAATCGCCCTGCAGGGTAATGGCCATGCCGTGACGATATACCCAGATGGGTTGTTCATCTGTGTTGCCAAAACCGCTGACCGGTAAGGTTTCCAGTTTTACCAGCTTAAGGCCGCCGTGCTGTTTCAGCATATCGCGTAAGGCATCCGCCATTTGCTGCGAGGACACAAACTTTTTGCCGCCCAAACTAAGCTGTTGCTTTAAATTATCGACAGACTGCTGCAACTGACTCAGCTTGAGCCGGGCGTCGTTGTTAGGGTTTTTTTGGCCCATGGCCTCAAGCCTGAGGGCGATTTGTTCCTGGGCATTTAATTGTTTTTGCAAGGTGACTATTTCGGCATCAACCGCTTGCTGTTGGCTGCTGATCGCTTGATAAAATGCCTTATCCCAAATACCCCAGAACAGTAGCACCACGCCCCCCGCTACCATCAGTTTTTCGCGGCGGCTGAGCAACGCGAAGCGCTGTTGGAACTGTTCAACGCTGGCTTGCATCAGTGGCCTCCATGTCATCTTTAGTGCTGGAGCTGACGCTAAAATCGGTTTGATCTGCTACATCCGGCGACTGCAGGATGCTGAGTTTGGCGAAGTGACGGCCCTTAAACGGGCTGGTATGTTGCAAACGTTGCAACAGCAAGGCGATCTGCTCCGGTTTGAATGTGCTGCCCTGCAAGCGGATATTATTGCTTGCAGTATTTATTTGAACCCCGGTTAGCCAAGCGCCGCTGTCCGCTTGCGCCGCCAATGCTGCAAGGTAGGCTGAAAATCCTTGGGTTTGATCGGATTGATCTTCTGCAAGCAGTTCCAATACCTGAGACAAACTTTGATAGAGGCTTTGCGATTGCTGAATTTCTTGGTTAATCAAGGCATCAATCTGCTGATTAGGGTATTTGGCCTGCAAGCTTTGCAAATTGGCTTGGGCTTGCTGCAATTGGCTCAGTAGTTGCTCTTGTTCAGACAGGCTATTGTTGAGTTTGTGGCGCGCAAATCCGCCAGCAATCAGTAAAAACAGCAGTACACCAAGTATGGTCAAGGCATAAGGATCAAACAACAGGTGGCGGTTTTTATTGTCATTTAGCTGATAAAGATTGACTTGCTGGATCATCAGCGTTTTTCCAGAGCACGGCGCAAACTGGCGCCAATGACCGGCGCGCAAAGGTTTTGCGTCGCGTCGTTGAGCAAAATATCGCTGTCGACAATCGCCGATAAATCCATGGCTCTGGCGGTAATGCCGTGGCTTATGGTCAAAAAGTTGATAATTTTTTGCGTATCTATCGGCATTAGCACCACCGCCAGGCTGGTAATAGGCGGAATATCAAAAAAGTTTTCTACGTAATCGAAAGAGCGCTGGATTTCCAGCGCCAGACTGTCGTGTTCCATAAAGCCTAGCTCAGCTCCGTTGTTTATACTGGCGCTTGCAAGTTGTTGGTAACCGCTGGCGATTTTACGTGACAGGTAAATGGCGCCAGCTTTTTGAATAATGACGTGGCCCGTATCTTTTTGTAAGTGCAACAGGGCAATACCCTGCTGGTTTTCAGGCAACAAGGTGGCCAGATTGCGTAAAGCGGTTTCCTGAATATCGATGACTTTTACGTTCAAACCGGCATGTCGGCAACGCTCGCTAAGGATATCGCTAAAAACAACTTCCCTGAATTGATAAAGCGGATAGACGATAATAAACGCTTTCTCCAGGACAAGATTAGAAGCCAGTGATCGGTTACGACCCAGCCATTGAAA
>CAIOHN010000250.1 GCA_903858105.1 uncultured Pseudomonadota bacterium
ATCAAGCATATTCTGTTAAAAGTGAACAGAGGATTATATTTTTAAAACGCGACGCAGTCAAACTTAAATTACGTTTGATAGCTGGGTCGAATAAGGTGTTAGTGGAGTACTATTGACACAACTCACTAATATTCATAGCATGATCGGTTATTCTCGTTACACGCTTTCGAGCGACTAGTTCAAAAAAATCCATGATAGCTAAAGTTTCAACGCCAGTTTCAGTCACCATAGACTTTGATTCGATCAAAAATTTAACCAGCGCAGAAACTTTGGCTGTTGATCGGTTGATTTTAAACGAACTAAGTTCAGATGTTGTGCTGATTAACCAAATTGGGCATTACATTATAGGTAATGGCGGCAAAAGGCTGCGGCCCATGCTATTGCTGTTGGCCGCAAAGGCCTTGGGCAGGGTTGACGATCATCATCTTATTTTGGCTGCCGTTATCGAATTTATTCATACCGCCACCTTGTTGCACGACGATGTGGTGGACGAATCGGCTTTGCGCCGCGGCAAAGAATCGGCCAACGCGGTATGGGGCAACGCCGCCAGCGTATTGGTGGGCGATTATTTGTATTCCAGCGCTTTTGAGATGATGGTACGTACCGACAATATGCGGGTGATGGATATTATGTCCAAAACCACCACCGCGATTGCCGAAGGTGAGGTTTTACAGTTATTGAACTGCAATAACCCGGAAACCAGCGAAGCCAAATATCTGGAAGTGATTGCGCGCAAAACTGCCATATTATTTAGCACCGCCACCCGTTTGGCTGCGGTAATTTCGGCAACCGACCCAGCCACCGAAGATGCGTTGGCAGTTTATGGGCAGCAGTTGGGCGTGGCATTTCAGCTGATCGACGATGCCTTGGATTACAAAGCCAGCAGCGAAGAGTTAGGCAAAAATCTAGGCGACGATTTGGCAGAGGGCAAGCCGACCTTGCCCTTGATTTATGCCATTCAGCACGGGTCTGAGCAGCAGGCCAAAATCGTGATCGATGCGATTCGGCAAGGTTCGCGCGAATCATTTAACGAAGTCTACGAAGTGGTCAAAGCCACCAACGCGATTGAATATACCGAACAATGCGCAGACCGCGCCGCTGAAATGGCTATTGCCGCGTTGCAATGCTTGCCTGATTCAGAATTTAAGCAAGCCCTGGAAACTTTGGCGCGCTTTTCAGTGCAGCGTAGCCACTAATCAGCTTATTCCTCATCTGACAATGCCGTTAACTGCTGGATAGACTCCAGCAGTGACGCATAGTGATTTTCGATTTTTGCTAACAATTGTTGTAGAAATACAGCCACTTCGCCAGTGTCTTGCTCGGGTTTTGCCGCAAAAAACCGTTCTTCCAGTTGGCTGATCGCGTCGTTATCTACCAACTCCTCCAATATCGCCAGTGATTCCGAATGTGCCAGCGTCGCGCTGAACTCTGCTTTTTTTAAGCCAGCCAGTTGGCGGTTTAAAGTCTCAACACAGGCTTGAGTTCGGCTGGCCAGTTGATGGATTTCGGTTAGCAAGCTTAAATCCTCGCTGAGTAAAACCAACTGCATTGCCGATTTCTGTATCTCGCTAAGCAGGTGCTTGCCGCGTTTTTTAATCGATGTCATCGGTGTTGTTCCTGGTTTGATGCAATTAACTTGGCGGCTAAACCGCTGTCTCGCAAGACTTTGCGCTCAATGGTTGCTGTCAGAATCGGCTGCTCGGCGATTATCGCCACAGTTTCTCGGGCGCGGGTAATCCCCGTATAAAGTAGCTCTTTGCTGAGCACCGGATTGATCTTATCCGGCAATACGAGCAGTACGCTTGCAAATTCCGAGCCCTGGCTTTTGTGGATGGTCATGGCAAACACAGTCTCGCACACCGGCAAGCGGGCGGGGCGCAGTTTTTTGATGCTGCCGTCGCTACGCAGAAAAAATACCCGTAGTTCACCAGCGCTTTCCGTATCGTGCAAGCAGATACCAATGTCGCCGTTGTATAACTGCAAGCCGGCGTGATTGGCGGTAATTAGAATGGGTCTGCCTTCGTACCACAGATTGCCGGCTTTGATTTTGTTGCGTTTTATCAGCGCCAACTCGACACTCTGGTTGATGTCCTCGACCGAGTGATGGCCGCGTTGATTGGCGCATAGCACTTGAAAACGGTTAAAGGCCGTAAATATCTGTAAAAAATCCGCGCCATCAGCAATCAACTGCAGATAATTTAAATAATGATCGGCAATAAAAGTTATCGGGTCGTCAGTCAGTAAATAAGTCGTCTTGTCTGGCTCTTGCAGCAATTGCCAGGCTGCTGCGGCTTGCTGCTGGTTGACGCTGTCGGCTAGTGCTTTGATGCGGCCTTGAAAGCGATGCGACTTTTGCAGTTCCACGGTGTGTGTAGGCAAACCAGTGGACAAATCTGCCAGCACCGCGCCGGATTCCACAGACGCTAACTGATCCTTGTCACCAAGCAAAATAAGCCGAGACCCCGGTTTTAAGGCGTCCACCAGTTTGCTCATCAAGGCCAGATCCACCATAGAAGTTTCGTCTACCACCAGCACGTCGAAAGGCAGCGGATTATCAGCGTGATGCTTAAAGTAAGGCGAGGGTGGCTTAGCGCCTAACAAGCGATGCAGGGTGCTGGCTTTTTCCGGGATAAGGGCTTTTATCGCTGGGGTACAGCATAAGTCGGCTTTGTTGCTGGCGATGGATTCTTGCAAGCGCATGGCGGCTTTGCCGGTGGGGGCGGCCAGCGCTATGTGCAAGGCTTGCTCAGCGGTTTCCTGCAGCAATGCCAATATTTTAAGCACGGTGGTGGTTTTGCCGGTGCCGGGGCCGCCGGTGATGATGGTCAAAGCCTGGTTGGCTGCGGATTTTGCCGCTTGTTTTTGCCAATCGACTTCGGTGTCCTGGCTGGGAAAGTAGCGGGTCAAAATAGCGTCCAGATCGGCAATTTTAAAGCTTTGGTGGGCAAAGGATTTTAGTTGTTGCGCCAGGCGCTGCTCATAGTGCCAGTAGCGATGTAAATACAAGCGATCGGCTTCGACTATGAGCGGGGTCGCTTGGTTATTGGACGCCAGGCCAGATGCCAATAGCAGGTCGCGTTCCTCTGCTGTGACGCCAATGCAGCTATGGCCTGACGACTGTTGCGATGATAAGCGCAGCAGTAATGCTTCAAAACGCGACTTTTCCGTATCCTTTAAGCGGCTGCGTGCGCTTAAGAAATGAGCAAAGCCAAAATCCAGCGCATTGAATGGTAGGGAGGTGTTCATCGGCGAATATCTTTTCCAAAGAGTTGATAAGCATAGCTATGATAACAATAGCACTGCTGCAACGTTAAAAACCTATAAAACCTATTGTTTTATAAGCATTTTATGTCGTAGCGGCTTGGCGTTGGGCTTGCAATTGGGGCGATTATCATTTAACGTAAGCGGTCACCTGAAAGGCTAGGGGTGCATTCCGATAGTTGCAAGCCCGGAACGCTGAGAAAAACCCTTTGAACCTGAACCGGTTAACACCGGCGTAGGAAAGCCCGATCTTACCTGCGCTTGCGATTTATTTAGATTTTGGAGATCAGCATGAGCGCTGTCCGCAATGAAATTACTACCGATACCGGCAGTAGCGTAAGAATCGATTCCTATCCCGCCTCGGAAAAAATTTACATTCCAGGTAGCCGCGCCGACATTCAGGTGCCGATGCGCAAAATTAGCTTATCTGATACGCCTGCTCACTTTGGTGCAGAAAAAAATCCGCCACTGTATGTTTACGATACCTCCGGCGTTTACACTGATCCAAATGTTGACGTTAATCTGCATGCCGGTTTGGGCTCGATACGCGGCACCTGGATTGCCGAGCGTGATGATACAGAATTGTTGAACGGCCCTACCTCCAAATACGGTCACGAGCGTCTGCATGACCCCAAAACGGCGCATTTGCGGTTTGAACTAACGCGCTCGCCGCGCCGTGCCAAAGCCGGTCACAACGTCTCGCAAATGCATTATGCCCGTAAAGGCATCATCACGCCGGAGATGGAGTACATCGCCATCCGCGAAAACCAAAATCTGGAAGCAATGCGTGACAGTTACAAAGGCCAGCATCCTGGGTTTTCCTACGGCGCATCGATTCAAGCGATGATAACCCCGGAATTTGTCCGCTCCGAAGTGGCGCGTGGCCGGGCTATTATTCCCGCCAACATCAATCACCCGGAATTGGAGCCGATGATTATCGGTCGCAATTTCCTGGTCAAAATTAACGGTAACCTGGGTAATTCCGCAGTGACATCCTCGATTGAAGAGGAAGTGGAAAAAATGCTGTGGGGCATTCGTTGGGGCGCCGATACCATCATGGATTTGTCAACCGGCAAAAACATCCACGAAACCCGCGAATGGATCTTGCGTAACTCGCCAGTACCTATTGGTACCGTACCGATTTACCAAGCTCTGGAAAAGGTAGACGGCAAAGCCGAAGAACTGACCTGGGAAATTTTCCGCGACACCTTGATCGAACAGGCCGAACAGGGCGTGGATTACTTCACCATTCACGCCGGGGTGCGTTTGCATCATGTACCGCTGACTGCCAAGCGCATGACGGGCATTGTGTCTCGCGGTGGTTCGATCATGGCTAAATGGTGTTTGGCGCACCATACCGAAAGCTTTTTATACACGCATTTTGAAGAAATCTGCGAAATCATGAAGGCTTATGACGTGTCGTTTTCTTTGGGCGACGGCTTGCGTCCCGGCTCGATTTACGATGCCAACGACGAAGCTCAATTTGGCGAACTGGAAACCTTGGGTGAATTAACCCAGGTAGCCTGGAAGCACGATGTGCAAACCATGATCGAAGGCCCTGGCCACGTGCCGCTGCAAATGATCAAAGTCAACATGGAAAAACAGTTGCAAGATTGCTTTGAAGCGCCTTTTTATACCTTGGGGCCTTTGACTACCGACATCGCACCAGGCTACGACCATATTACCTCCGCTATCGGCGCCGCTAATATCGGCTGGTACGGCTGCGCGATGCTTTGTTACGTTACCCAAAAAGAGCATTTAGGCTTGCCTAACAAGCAAGACGTGCGCGAGGGTATCGTCACCTACAAAATCGCGGCCCACGCTGCTGATTTGGCCAAGGGGCACCCAGGCGCGCAGATTCGCGACAATGCCATGTCCAAAGCCCGTTTTGAATTCCGTTGGGAAGATCAATTCAACATTGCTTTGGATCCGGAAAAAGCCCGGTCTTTCCACGATGAAACGCTGCCGAAAGAGTCGGCTAAAGTCGCGCATTTTTGCTCAATGTGCGGCCCGCATTTTTGCTCGATGAAAATCAGCCAGGATGTGCGCGAATACGCCGCAGAAAAAGGCTTGCAGGAAGAAGAAGCGCTAAAAAAAGGCATGGAAGAAAAATCCAAGCAGTTTTTGGAAGAAGGCGCGGCGATTTATCACGAAGTCTGATTTTTTGCTTATTTGCCATTGCCGCAGCCTTTGCGGTGATGGCAATTCAGTCTCTACAGGGTCGCGCAACCCACTCCAGTCGCCCCGTAAAAGTCTCCTGCGGGTTTTTTGAGTTTGGATAAAATCCTTACTTCATCTATAGTTGCAGCACATAGTTGCAGTAAAACCAATCCAGACTTTTTTTAATGGCGACAGCACCTTCAAACATTCACTTTAGCGGCTTGGTCAAATGCCTGATTCAGCAGGGAATACTGACTGAAGAGTCAGCAGCAAGCTGTCTGCAGGAAGCGCAAAAACGCAAGCAAGCGTTTATCAGCTATTTGGTAGAGCACAAGTACACCGACAGCAAAACCGTTGCATCTTTGGCCTCGGCTGAATTTGGTGTGCCGTTTTTTGATCTGGATGCCATCGACGTTTCGTTTTTACCGATCAAAATGGTCAGCGAGAAGCTGATCCGTCAACATCATGCCCTGCCTTTGTTCAAACGCGGCAATCGTTTGTTCGTAGCCACTGCCGATCCGACTAATTTTCAAGCGCTTG
>CAIOHN010000251.1 GCA_903858105.1 uncultured Pseudomonadota bacterium
GCGTCCCGCTACCGCGGCACCGGCAGTTTCGCTACCGGTAATTGTTACGCCGCGCACCCGCGGATCATCGATAACGCGGCCGATTTGTTCGATAGTCGCGAATAGATTCGTGCACACACCGGCCGGCGCGCCGGCGTCTTCGAATAGCTTGGCTAAGGCCAGTGCCGACTGCGGGACGTTTTCCGCATGTTTCAGCAATAATACGTTGCCGGCCATCAATTGCGGGCCAGCAACGCGTGCAACTTGGTAATAAGGGAAATTCCAGGGTTCTATGCCCAGAATCACCCCTATCGGTTCGATCGATACTTGGGCAGTCGGTGCTTCAGGCAAGGCTTTCGGTGCAAGATACTCTTTCGCATTTTTGGCGTAGTACTGAAGTATCCCTGCGGTAATGTCTACTTCTGCGTACGCTTCGCCAATGAGCTTACCCATTTCTAGTGTCAAATATTGAGCGTATTCTTCTTTCCTTTCCAGCAGAATAGAAGCTGCCTTTGCCACGATCTTAGCGCGCTCGTCTATTGAACGGTGACGCCAGTTGGTTCTATAGGTGCTATCAGCGTTAGCAATGGCAAGTTCCAGATCTGAATTAGATAGCTCCGGAAAAGAGGCGATTAACTCGCAGGTTGCCGGATTGATGGATTGATAAGGCATAATGTTAACTCCTTGATTAGTCGATACCGCCTAGCTCGGAAAAGCCTGGTACTACTAGTAATATGATTACGGACGGATAACGATGATTGAGAGAATAAATGCCCGGCTCATAGTAAGCCGGGCACTGGTTTTCTAGCTAACCCGTCACACCTGGGGCCAAGAAAAATTGCCCCGCAGGGAGTTTTTCTTGGTAGGTGTAAGGACTGGCCTTGTTCTCCGCAACCCAGCGTTTTTCCGCTATCGACTCGAAGGGTGGGGGCAATTCGCCCTGCAAAGTCCAAAGATCGAATGGGGTTTCGTCAATCGAAACTTCCCAATCGAACCCGCGCTCTTTAACAAAAGGCGCAATAACATCTTCGATCGTTCGCATCCACCATTCCCGTATGATGGGTCCCGGCAATGTTCTGGCGATTTGGTCTACCTTGAAGCGAATAAACTTGTCATTACGCACGCCACCGACGAAGCAATTACCTTTAGCTACTTCTTCAAAAATGACGACGGCATAAAATCTTGGGATTGGTACGCCCGCATAAACGTTAGTGATTCGTTCAGCCAATTCTTGTTTGTCTTCGGCACTGAACGCATTGGTAGGATGATAGACTTTCCACAAAGGCATGATGATTCTCCTGATATTTAAAAGTGAGTTTTGGTGATCCTATTAACCATCTTATTTTTCTCAATCAGCGCTCCGTCAAAATCTGACACTTGATGCACGATTAAGAGTGAGGCGACGCGCCACCGCGTTGTTGCAAAGTCCTCAGGGGGAAGCTAAGCGCCGGCGGCTGCGTCGGCGATAAATTTATGCCTGAGACGGCAAACGGTAAAATGCTTTGTATTCATGCGCCTATGAAAATAATTGATGCCAAACGCCGCTGGCATTTCGGTAACATAGCCCGCGTTTACATTCCGGAAACCCAACTATGGCCGACTTAAGAACGTTTGATTTGAATCTATTGATCGCTTTCGATCTGCTGATGAAGGAACGCAACGTGTCGCGGGCGGCGGAAAAAATGTTCATTAGCCAATCGGCAATGAGCCATGTGCTGCAACGCTTGCGGCAACAATTGGAAGACCCTTTATTAGTAAAAACCCCGGCGGGTATGACGCCGACGCTTCGCGCCTTGTCGCTGGTGGAACCCGTGACGGCGATACTCAAAGATGTGGAAAGTTTGATTCGCGCGCCGGCGCCATTCGATCCCGCCACTTGTCGGCGCTCTTTTACCATTGCGGCAACGGATTACGTAGAAGCATTGCTTTTGCCCATACTGGCGCCTCGCATTGCCCGGCAGGCGCCAGGAGTGGATATTCATTTCAAACGTACCAGCAGCCGCTTTCCTTCGCATGCGCTGGAGCAAGGCGAGATAGACCTGATACTGGGTTTTGAGGTGATGTTAAGTTCCCCCAAGCATCTACATTGCGAACGCCTATTCGACGATTTTTTTGTCTGTGTGGCGCGCATCGGCCATCCGCGAGTGAATGGGGCATTGACGCTGGAAGACTATATAGAGCTGCCGCATATTCTGGTATCCAGAACCGGCGCCAGCACCGGGCAGGTCGACAGCTGGCTGGCGGAACACGGCCGCGAGCGGCGTGTGGCGCTGACCGTGTCGCATTTTTTATCCGCATCGCTGATCGTGGCGCAAACGGATATGGTCATGGCTTTTCCCAAACGAACGGCCGAGCAATTCGCCAAGACCTTGCCGCTGCAATTGGTGCCCTTGCCGCTGGATTTACCGCATTACGACACGGTCATGGTCTGGCATCCGCTGCAAGACCAGGAGTTTGCCAACCGCTGGCTACGTGAAGAAATTCGCGCCGCTTGCGCCACGCTGAACCATCAATCGCAAAACTTCGGTTCGCCCAGCTCGGGAAAATAGCGCAGTTGCATGCGCCGGCAATAATCGACTAACGCGGATTGCGTTAAGGCATAATCCTTGACCGGCGAACTGACCGGGCAGGCCATCAGATTGATCAACACGCCGAAGGCTGAGGCATCGACGCTACAGGGCCGGTCACCCAGTAAAAACATCTTGTTCTGAAGCGCGGCGGATACAGCCGCCACATCATGCCGGCCCAATTCGAAAATATGTGCGGCAGGTAGCCGGCCAGTGCCCTGGCCGCGTAGTTGCCCCCGAACTCGCAGCCGATAGAGTGCGGCCACCACATCCGCCAAGGGTTGCTGTAACCCTTGGAAGATCGCCCGTTTATTGATTAGCCAATTTTCCGATCCGTATTGCCAGCGGCTGTACATACACACCCAGTACAAATGCTCTTCCAATAAGCGCTGCCAGGCCAGAGCTTGAGCATTTTGCTCGGCCGACAGATGTCCATCCAGGTTATCGCCATAATGCTGTTGCAGATAGCGGATAATCACCCGGCTATCGGCAAGCTTTTGGCCGTTGTCTTCTATGAAAGGTAGCTTGCCGAAGGGCGCATGAAGGGGCAAAGTTTCGGCAATCCGATATTCGATGCCGGCCATGCGCAAATAGGTTTCCAGCTTTACGCAAAACTGGCCCGGATTGGGAATGTTCCAGGCTCGGGGAAATTGATACAACGTAATCATGTTGAACTTTGTCACTGCCTCACTACAACTGACGGCATGCCCCTTAGAAATAACCTGCCATTCCATCCGCTATAATACAAACGGTGTCGTGTTACCGGTTGAATATTACCATGTAGCGTTTATCTTGACAGCGCTAATCAGTACCCTCGGTTTTTATAACAAAGCGGAGATCTGCAGATTGCAAATTGCGATTGCAGCCGAATCCCGATTCAGGTGAAAA
>CAIOHN010000252.1 GCA_903858105.1 uncultured Pseudomonadota bacterium
CTCATGCCCAAACTGAAATATCACCGGCGTGCCCTGATTATGAATAATAACTTCCTTCCGCGCTTCTTCTTTCAAGGCACTACCTGAGACATTGCCGCTAACAGATGGCACTTCCTTAACTTCTACCCGCACATCCGGCATCCATTTGGGCTTGAACGACGAGGTCTTCGCCTGCCCTTCCGGCTTAGCCAGCGGGGCTTTTTCCAGCACATCCAGACAGGCGGTACTGATCTGATCGATCAATTTGTTGGTAACAGCTTCCGGCTTGGCATCACGCTCAAAGGCATGGGCGCTAAAACTGGATTCCATATCCAGCAGCAGGTTGCCACTGCCATCGCTTAAGCGACAACTGATCGGCAATACATCCGCTTTCTGAAAATCGGCAGCGCGCGGGTCGGAATTTCCCCTTGAAAAAGAAAACCCTACCGGCGTTGCTTGACGCCCAATTTTACCAAGCCTGGCTTGCAGTTGATGGGTAAAAGGCCCAACGGCTTGCAAGGGAAACTGCCATTCCGTCAAATTAGCCCGCACCCGCTCAGCAATCTGACTGGCCTCAGGTTTAAAGCCAAACTGTTGCAAATTGTCGTCTGCCAGCACGAATTCGATAGTCGGCAGCGTTTCGGCTTGAGCGTTTAAGCCACACCCCAACACCAGCCAGCCGGCGATGATTAGCACATACTTTTTCATAATCGTCAGTCTCCTAATTTGAGCTTAACTCTACGGATGCCTGCTATTTCCAGCCATACGTCAAATGACTGATGAGTCATTCGCCCGATTGTTCGGGAGGCTCGCAAATTCAAAAATAGCTCACGCCACAAAGGCGGGCCATTCCAACATTTCGAGCATTCAGTAAAGGGGCATCAAGATGAACGGTAATACCGACAAACCACGCAAGAATCGCAAGACCCGACAGTTTTGCACCGCAGCGCTGACCACTTTAGCCATAGGCCAGATCGCCGATGCACAAGCTGGCGCGACTTTTAAAATTGACGATACCAAATGGGTCAGTGTCGGTGCAGGTTTGCGCACCAGCTTTCGCGCCCAGGAAAGCGGCGCTGGCGCCACCGGCGATAAATGGAACAACGACTTTAATCTGGACAATATTCGTTTATACATCAACGGCCAGATCCATAAATATTTAAAAGTGGAATTCAACACCGATTGCCAAACCTGCGGCAATGGCGGCGAAGTGCGCGTACTGGATGCGATTGGTAAATTTGAAGTAACCCCGTACGCCAACTTGTGGGTAGGCCGGATGTTGGTGCCTGCGGAACGTCGGGAGATGAACGGTCCATTTTATAGTGCAGTTTATAACATCTTCTCTGCCGGTACGCCGTTTGAGCCTGCCGATTACAACATAGTCATCAAATCCGACGGTACTTCCGCTGGTTCTTTTGGCCGTGATGATGGTGCCACCTTCTGGGGCGCTGCTTTTAATGGTCGCTTCCAATATGCCGCAGGTTTCTTCCGCGGTTTACGTGGCGGTGCCAACGTCAACGACAACATTTTGTACGGTCAACGCTTTGCCTACAACTTTTGGGAAGTTGAGAAAAATCCGGGTTATTACACCTCCGGCACCTACTACGGTAAAGGCGGCGACATTCTGACCGTCGGCGTTTCCAATCAATATCAAGAAGGCGGTGCCGGTACGGCAGCCGATCCGGGCAACTTTCGCGGCACCACCTTTGATGTGTTGATGGAAAAAGTGTTGCCTGGCGGCGGCGTGGTGACCATGAACGGCGAGTACAAAAACTACGGCATCTCCAATGGCTACAGCCAGGCATCGCGAGACGCGGGCGGCGGTTTCTCCATGTTTGAAGGTAATGCTTTCGACGTCAGCGGCATGTATCTGTTCCCGCAAAAAATCGGCATTGGTCAAGTCCAACCCTTTCTGCGGTACGTCAACGTCGCACCGACCACCAGTGCCAGCCGCGAAGTCTACGAAGGCGGCGTGAATTACATCATCGACGGCCACAACGCCAAAGTATTTGCCAGCTATCAGTACGGCGATTTGTTGACCAAAGGCTTGAACTACTCGACAGGCGCCAGCGGCGAAAACGCCAGCCAGGTGATGGTTGGCTTTCAATGGCAGATTTAATCGTGTAGGGGCAAATTCGTTCGCCCTGAAGATTCAACTCGCCCAACAAATTTTTCCTAAAACAGGACTATTACTATGCAAAAACCAAACAATCCCTTTCGCAAACTAGTGATGAGCGCCGCGCTGTCAACACTGTTATTTGCCAGCACCACACCAGCCAACGCCGAAGACACCATTAAAGTCGGTGTGCTGCATTCGCTATCCGGCACCATGGCGATCAGCGAAACCACCTTAAAAGACACCATGTTGATGCTGATAGACGAGCAGAACAAAAAAGGCGGTCTATTGGGTAAAAAACTGGAAGCGGTGGTCGTCGATCCCGCCTCCAACTGGCCGCTGTTCGCCGAAAAAGCCCGCGAATTGATCACTAAAGACAAAGTCGCATCCATCTTCGGTTGCTGGACGTCGGTATCGCGTAAATCCGTGTTGCCGGTTATCGAAGAGTTGAACAGCATCCTGTTCTACCCGGTGCAATACGAAGGCGAAGAGTCATCTAAAAACGTGTTCTACACCGGTGCCGCGCCTAATCAGCAAGCGATTCCGGCAGTCGATTACCTGATGAACGATCTGAAAGTACAACGCTGGGTACTGGCCGGCACCGACTACGTCTATCCGCGCACCACCAACAAAATTCTGGAAGCGTATTTAAAAGCCAAAGGCGTGGCGGCTAAAGACATCATGATTAACTACACCCCATTCGGCCATTCCGACTGGCAGAGTATTGTCTCCGACATTAAAAAATTCGGCTCCACAGGTAAGAAAACCGCCGTGGTATCGACCATCAATGGCGACGCCAACGTGCCTTTCTATAAAGAGTTGGGCAACCAAGGCATTTCCGCTGAAAAAATCCCGGTCGTGGCATTCTCTGTGGGCGAAGAAGAATTATCCGGTATGGATACCAAACCGCTGGTCGGCCATTTGGCAGCCTGGAACTACTTTATGAGTGTGGATACCACCAAAAATGCCGCCTTCATTCAGCAATGGAAAGACTACATTAAAAACCCAAAACGCGTGACCAATGATCCAATGGAAGCACATTACATCGGCTTCAATATGTGGGTAAAAGCCGTTGAAAAAGCCGGCACCACGGATGCGGATGCCGTACAAAAAGCCCTGATCGGCGTGGAGTTTCCTAACCTGAGCGGCGGTGTAGCAAAAATGCTGCCTAACCATCACATCAGCAAACCGGTGTTGATCGGCGAAATTCAAGGTGACGGTCAATTTGTCACTGTTTGGCAAACCAATAAAGTCATTGATGGTGATGCCTGGTCGGACTTCCTGCCTGACAGCAAACCAATCATCGCCGACTGGACCGCGCCTATCAGCTGCGGCAACTACAACACTAAAACCAAAAAGTGTTCAGGACAGAACTACTAACAGCGGACGTTATCCCGATTCCCACGGCAGGAGGCTGTGGGAATCACCTCCCGAACAGGAACTGTCATGAAAACACCTACATTTAAAAGCCGTTTAAAAACGCCGTCCGATCTTGGTCTGGTCGCGGTTCAACCATCTGCTCCTCTGTTGTTACTTGTTGCCATTTCGACGTTGGCCAGGTGTGAGATCGGTGGCGTTTTTAAACGACTTGCAACGCTGGGCTGCTTGCTGACCGCATTGCTGATATTCAATCAGCCGCTGGTGGCGCAGGAACAGACAGCCGCAGAGCCTTTTGCCCAAGCCTTGGAATTACTCAGACAAGGCAGCATGCAGGAACGTGAACAAGCCATCGAGCAACTGAGCGGCGATATGCGCAGCTTGAGTCTGCTACAAGCCTTGCAGGACGGCAAGTTATTCGATTTTAAAGCCCAGTCCAAACTGGTGATCGCTCAAGAAATAGACACCGGCTATAGCCTGACAGACCCGCTCAATGGCACAGCGTTGCCAAACGTGGAGCGCAGCGAGGTCGGCAAAATCAACTTAAACAATAAATTGCGCGGCAATATCCGCAAAATCGTCGGCCAACTGCAATTAAACGCGCCAAATGCCAGTGTGCGCCTGGCGGCAGTCAAAGCCATGAATACCGACATAGACGAGAAAGCCTTGGCCTTGTTGAAGTCTCATCTAACAAACGAAAGCGACGAAGCGGTAAAGCAAGCGATTCAAAAAATCTTGTTGCTGCAGGATTTAAACAGCAGCGATAAAGCACTACGTATCGCCGCCATCGAAGCCTTGAAAGATCTGGACAGCCAGGACGTCGTCAACACCTTGCAAGTGATCATCGACAAAGACGCCGACGGCAACTATTTAGAAAGCGACAGCGACGTGCGTAATCTGGCAGAAGCCGCCTTAATCAAAATCCGCGAGCGGATGCAAGCCTACGCAGCCGTTGAAACCGTGTTTTTTGGCCTAAGTTTGGGCGCGGTATTGGTGCTGGCGGCGATAGGTTTGGCCATTACGTTTGGGGTAATGGGTATCATCAACATGGCGCACGGCGAACTCATGATGCTGGGTGCCTACACCACGTATGTGATGCAGCAACTACTGCCCAACCATCTGGGCACCGCCTTGATTTTGTCGATCCCGATGGCGTTTTTAGTTGCCGCGCTGGTGGGGATTGCCATCGAACGCGGCATTATTCGCTTCCTGTACGGCCGCCCTTTGGAAACTCTGCTGGCCACGTTTGGTGTCAGTCTGTTTCTGCAACAAAGCGTACGCTCGATTTTCTCGCCGCTGAATCGCAGCGTTTCCACACCGGAATGGATGAGCGGCTCCTGGCAGATCAACGACTTTTTATCGCTGACCTGGAACCGATTTTATATTTTGATCTTTTGCTTGCTGGTATTTACCGCGCTGCTGCAAATCTTGAAGCGCACAAAATTGGGTCTGGAAGTACGCGCCGTCGCGCAAAACCGTGGCATGGCCAGAGCCATGGGCATACCGACTGCGCGCGTCGATGCGCTGACCTTTGGTTTGGGTTCCGGGATTGCCGGTGTCGCTGGCGTAGCCTTGAGTCAGATCACCAATGTCGGGCCAAATTTGGGTCAAGCCTATATCGTCGATTCTTTCATGGTGGTGGTGTTTGGCGGGGTTGGTAATTTGTTCGGCACCTTAGTGGCGGGGTTTACCTTAGGCATTGCCAATAAGGTGTTGGAGCCTTATGCCGGGGCGGTGTTGGCGAAGATTTTAGTGTTGGTGTTTATTATTTTGTTTATTCAGAAGCGGCCTAGGGGGTTGTTTCCGCAGAAGGGGCGGGCGGCGGAGTCATAGGACTTGTAATGATGGATTTCTACGCAGAAACAATTGATTTTTAAAGGCTGGCTGGTGTTTTTTTGTGTCGCTGTCGCGACACCACAAACCGACGGAATTAACATGAACATATTCACCCAAGACAAAACCTACACCACAACCCTAATCACCCTGGCAGCAGTCACCCTACTGATCCCCTTCTGCAATCTAATGACCACAGAAAACTCAGTCCTGCATTTCTCTGCCTATAGCGTCTCGCTAATCGGCAAATACCTCACCTTCGCCCTGCTTGGTTTATCGCTGGATATGGTCTGGGGCTATGCCGGGATTCTGGTACTGGGCCAAGGCGCTTTTTTTGCGCTGGGCGGTTATGCCATGGGCATGTATCTAATGCGGCAAATCGGTAGCCGTGGCGTCTATGGCAACCCGGACCTACCGGATTTCATGGTGTTTTTAAACTGGACCGAACTGCCCTGGTACTGGCAAGGCTTTGAACATTTTGGCTTTGCCATGTTAATGGTCTTGCTGGCGCCGGGCCTGCTAGCCTTTGTGTTTGGTTGGCTGGCGTTTCGTTCACGGGTCACCGGTGTATATTTATCCATCATCACCCAGGCTCTGACATACGCATTGCTGCTGGCATTTTTCCGCAACGAAATGGGCTTTGGCGGTAACAACGGTTTGACCGATTTTAAAGACATCCTGGGCTTTAACATCCAATCGGAAGCGGTACGCTCTTTATTATTGCTGGCGACCGGTTTAAGCCTGATCGCTGCCCTGCTGCTATGCCGCTGGATCGTCAACAGCAAACTGGGTCGCGTAGTCACCGCAATTCGCGACCAGGAATCGCGGGTGCGCTTTTTAGGTTATCGGGTGGAATTGTTCAAACTCTGGGTGTTCGTGTTTGCGGCAATGCTGGCCGGTTTGGCCGGGGCGTTGTACGTACCGCAAGTGGGTATTATCAATCCCAGCGAATTCTCGCCGCTCAATTCTTTAGAGATTGTCATCTGGGTCGCAGTGGGCGGTCGTGGCACGCTTTACGGGGCCATCATCGGTGCTGTCCTGGTCAATTACGCCAAAACTGTGTTGACCGGTTTAATGCCCGACGCCTGGCTATTTTGTCTGGGTGCGGTGTTTATTTTAGTCACTCTATTATTGCCGGACGGTATCGTTGGCTTGCTGCGCCGCCGGATCAAACCAGTCACAGAAGCCACCGCTAACACAGCAGGACAAACCGTATGATTTCTGAAACCGCAACCCAAGAATTTGGTGCCAGCCTGCCGCTGGACAAGCAAGTCGACACCCGGCATGGGCCAATTTTATACATGGAAGACGTCAGCGTCAGCTTTGACGGCTTTCGCGCCCTCAACCATTTATCGCTGTATATCGATGCTGGCGAACTGCGCTGTTTGATCGGCCCCAACGGTGCCGGCAAAACCACTTTGATGGACGTGATTACCGGCAAAACCAAACCCGACAGCGGCTCGGTGTTTTTCGGCCAAACCATCGATTTATTACAAATGGACGAACCGGCCATCGCTCAGGCCGGCATTTGCCGCAAGTTTCAAAAACCCAGCGTGTTTGATGCATTGACGGTGTTTGAGAATCTGGAATTGGCCTTAAAAACCGACAAGCGCACCTGGCCGACGCTGTTTCATCGGCTTAACGACGAACAACGCGACCGCATCCACGACGTATTACAAACCATCGGCCTATCCGCTTTGCAACGTCAACCCGCCGGCACCCTGTCGCACGGCCAAAAGCAGTGGCTGGAGATTGGCATGTTGCTGATGCAAGACCCGCAAGTGATGTTGGTTGACGAGCCCATCGCCGGCATGACGCATCAGGAAATCGAACGTACCGCCGAATTATTGCTGTCGTTGCAGGGCAAGCATTCCATCGTCGTGGTGGAGCATGACATGGAATTTGTACGCAGCATCGCCCGCACGGTGACGGTGTTGCACGAGGGTTCGGTACTAACAGAAGGCAGCATGGACGAAGTGCAAAACGATCCGCGCGTGATTCAGGTTTATTTGGGGGGATGATGTTAAATATAAGCGCATTGCAACAATTTTACGGCGCCAGCCATACCTTGTGGGATCTGGAACTGAACGTACCCGACGGCGCTTGCGTCTGCCTGATGGGTCGTAATGGCGTCGGCAAAACCACCCTGTTAAAAGCCATTATGGGCCTGATTCCGGTGCAGGACGGCAGCATCAATTTTGACGGTGTCGAACTGAGCAAAGCCAAGGCCGAATCCCGCGCCGAACTGGGCATAGGTTATGTGCCGCAGGGCCGGGAAATATTTCCGCTGTTGACCGTCGAAGAAAACCTGAAAACCGGTCTGCGAGCAGCGAATAAGCTGGGGATTAAAAAAGTACCGGAGTCGATTTTTGAGATTTTCCCGGTGCTGAAACAAATGCTAAAACGCCGTGGTGGCGACTTGTCTGGCGGCCAACAACAACAATTGGCGATAGGTCGGGCACTGGTGCTGAATCCGCGCTTGTTGATTCTGGATGAGCCTACCGAAGGCATCCAGCCCAATATCGTCAGCGAAATTGGCGATGTCATCATTCGCTTGAATCGCTCGCGCGGGGTTGCAACTCCAAAACCCAATACCGAAGGAAGCGGCGAGGTGCATCAAGCCATCGCCCGCATCAACCAGGAACTGGGGGTTACCGTGTTGCTGGTCGAACAAAAACTGCCGTTTGCGCGTAAGGTGGCAAATCAGTTTTGCATTATGGATCGGGGTCGGCATGTCGCGGTGGGGGCGATGGGGGAGTTGGCGGATGAGATGGTGAAGCGGTATTTGACTGTTTAGCTTTGGATAAGCTCTTGAAAAAAAGCTAAAAACCCCCTGTCTTTGAAAAGACTGTCGTAAAAGCTCCCTCTCCCCCAGGGAGAGGACTGGGGTGAGGGGTATTGAATTATTTGAGATTCACTAAAACTCATTTGTAAGGTTGATGGTTTAATAGTGGAGAAATGACAATGAAATCGGATAAATTTTTGCTGGCGGCTGGGGCGTTTTTATTGGTTTGGTCCATGCGGGGAGAGGCGCATGGGAGTCATGAGGCGGTTATGGAAGGGGGGAGTTTGTTGCAAATGACGGTGGGGTTTTTGCATCCGGTTTTGGAGGCGCCCTATTTACTAATGGGCTTACTGGGCATAGAAGTGCTAGTTTTTTTCGGTATTGTGAATCGCTATCGCGATGCTTTATTTAACGTCGGTTCGCGGACCGATAACCGCGGCGGCTCCAGTAGGTCTTATCGTTTATGCGACTCTGACGGCCATTGCTGTAACGACGGAAAAAAATAGTTTAATGCGCCCTGATTTTTCTAGCGATAGTAGCGTCCCAAAATCCCACCCCGATACTTTCTCATCGGGGTGGGAAGCTGAGCTGAAACTCGGCTTTGCCAAACGCGGTGCGAAAACCGCATTGCTTAAGCGCGAACATCGTGGGCCGTTGACGGTGCAGCGACCGTTCTATCCCGAAGGCGGCATTTGCCACGTGTATTTACTGCATCCGCCTGGTGGCGTGGTGGCAGGCGACCGTTTGCATATCGAGGCGGCGGTTGAGACTGGCGCGAATGCCCTGATTACCACCCCGGCTGCCGGCAAGTTTTACCGCAGCGCGGGCGGCGAAGCGCAGCAGAACGTGGCCTTACATGTCGCTGCCGGAGCCAGTCTGGAGTGGCTGCCACAAGAGACTATTGTTTACGAAGGCGCGCGTTTGCAATCCAGCATGCAGATCGATTTAGCCGACCAAGCCGGTTTCATAGGTTGGGAAGTGCTGGCTTTAGGCAGGCCGGCGGCGGGCGAAGGTTTTGATCACGGCGAGGCTTGTTTAAACTGGCGCATTTCCCGTGCGGGACGCTTATTTTATCTGGAAAGGCTGCATCTTGACGCCCAGGCGTATCAAGCCCGCTGGGGCTTGCATGGACATTCCGCCTGTGGCACCCTGTTCGCCTGCCCGACTACTCAGCAGCATTTGGCTGCGGCGCAGGCACTGATAGCCGAGCATCCGGGCAGAGGCGTCACGCAAATCGGCGATATGCTGATCTGTCGTGGTTTGGATGCCCGCGCCGACAGGTTGCGACAGTTTTTTGAGCAAGTTAGAGGCTTGTTACGACAAGATATTGTGGGGCAAAAGGATTGCGCACCGCGGATTTGGGCGACATGATTAAAGGTTTTGCAGAGTCGGCAATATTGGTTTGCGTTCTGCGTGAGCACTCGGCCTTGCGGAGCACAGGAACTTTTGCTATCAGCGAGTATTCGGCGAGATAAACCCAGCCATAGCGTTAAGCGCCCTCTCCTGAGGGGACCGTCGTAAACGCCCCCTCATCCTAACCTTCTCCCGGAGGGACAAGGGATTATTCGGCTTTTACGGCAACCTCCTGAGAGAAAAGGAATTGTTTTATTAGCGAAAGCATCGAGTATCTTGGTCCGTGAACCGACATATAAATAACCGTCGCGGCAGCGACACAAAACCAACGAAGCCAACATGCAACTAACCCCAAGAGAAAAAGACAAACTCCTCCTCTTCACTGCCGCCCTGCTAGCCGAGCGCCGCAAAGCCCGAGGCGTAAAACTTAACTACCCGGAAGCCGTAGCCTATATATCGGCAGCTATCATGGAAGGCGCGCGCGATGGTCAAACCGTCGCCGAGCTGATGGCTTATGGCCGCACTTTGCTAGATCGCGAAGATGTAATGGAGGGCGTGGCGGAGATGTTGCCTGATGTGCAGGTGGAGGCGACTTTTCCAGATGGCACTAAGTTGGTGACGGTTCATGAGCCTATTGTTTAGTTTGGTGTCGCTAGCGCGACGGATGACTTTAGAGTCAGACGCTTGCGCCGGAAGCCGCCAAGCGGTTACGGCTTCAGCTTAACAGAGGGTTTAATCGACTAAGCCCGCGCTAGTCGATAGGCTTTGCGACGAGTTAGCCAAGCCATCGCGCTAATCGCTGAGAAAAATAAGTAATATGCGCCGGGCAGTGGCACGGGTGCGGCTTGCACTGTATCCGTATGCCAGGCCAAGGCATAATCCCAAGCAAAGGCATTTGCTTGGGCAGACTTAACCCGCAACTCGTAGCTGTGCCCCATTACCAGATTCAACCAAAGATTTTCGGTATTATCGACGCTGCTGCGCGACGCGCCCGCCAGGCTTTGCGCCGTGGTGTCGAACAATTCCAGGTTCAAATCGAACAAAGTAGTGGTTAAGGCAGCGTCATTGGATACGTCAATATTCCACACCAAAGTCGCCGTCAAACTAAGATCGGATAAAGCAGAGAATTTATAAGTAGCCAAGTCATTACTGGCAAGTCCACCGAAAGAAGCGTCGTAATCAAAGCCAGCCAATGGGATGATGTCCAAACTACCGCCGTCCTCCAGGCTATCTTGCTCGCCTGCCGCGATAATTTCATAGCTGCGTAGTATATTCAGCTGCCCTGCGCCATACCTGTCATCCAGGCCGTTGCTGGTTTGATGAGCGCTTGAGCGATAGTCGACAATATTGTCTGTGGTCGAGGTATTGTGAGTGACTCGGTCAGCACCTGCCATCAGGGCTGCTTTCACGGTCTCGGCGCGTTCGGCGTTATACACCGTGCCCACGCCATCAATCTCAATCGCACCGTTCGATAGATTATCTGCCCTTTTATGTCCAGTCTCGACGAGCAAGGCCGCGGCTGCAGCGACTAACGGGGTAGCGGCACTGGTAGAACTCTGTGGCGTCACCAGATCGGGTCGAACGCGGCCTGCGGCATACACCGCATCGACGGGGTCGGAACCGCGATCCTGCAAGCCGTCGCTACGGCCAACCGCTATCGCGTTGTATGCGCTACCCAATAAAGGAGCATTACTAAGGCCATTGTGCATGGCCGCCACTTGGATGAATTCGGTGTGTTGTACCTGTCTATCTAGCAGACGCAGTAAATTGCCCACTTCCGCGATAGATTTAGCGTCAGTACCGCCCTCGCCTATCCAACTATGATTGGCAATCCGACTGCCGTTTATTGGCGGCGAAACGCTATCGGTTTTGAGTGCCATTAGCCACTCGTCGGCATCGTAACTGGCGATGTGGTTTATGCCGTTTGCCATCGAATCCTTGCCGTAAAATCTGGAGCCGACCGCGTTGGCATGCGCCGAGACCGCCGTGCTGCGGGTGCCAGGAAAATTAAAGGTTTTACCGGCAAATTGCGCATTAGCGGTATCCGGCGCGTAAATAGGGTAATCCGAATGGCTAAGGCCTACCGTGGATGCTTCGGCATGGACGACGTTAACGCCCGCTCCGTTAGGCAACTTAGCGCCCAATAAGGTCTGTAACTCAGCGTAGCCGATGTCGGTCTTGTAATCTGCTGCGGCCAGGGGCGCCCAATACAAAGCCGGTACTAGGTAAAGCCAGGTGCTATTCATGCTCTTTATCCTTTTTCTGGTTTTTTGACTACGCACCCCTCAGCGAGCAACAAGACTAACATGTACACCCTGCAGGCGGATTGTTGCAGGCAACTATAGTCTAGAGATTAAACCACCGCTAGCGCTTAAAGCCAGCCGGCCCTTTTCAGCCGCCAATACAAGGCTAAGCTACACACAGCCACGCTACCCACCACCAGGGGGTAGCTATATTCCCAATCCAATTCCGGCATATATTTAAAATTCATGCCGTACAAACTAAATACCATGGTGGGTATAGCCAGAATCGCCCCCCAACCGGCCAGACGTTTGACCACTTCATTCTGCCGCACGGTTTCAAAGGTTAAGTGCACCTGCATCGCCGCGATTAACATCTCCCGCATACCATGAATGGCTTGATCCACACGTTTGATATGATCCGAAATATCGCGAAAATACACCCGCACATCTTTATGAATCAGGCCGTTATGAAAGCGCATCAACTCATTGCAAATATCGATCACCGGGTTTATGGCGCCTTCTAACAGCAGCAATTCGCGTTTGAGTTCATAAAGATCTTCCATAGTCTGCCGACTGGGTCGGTATTGAAAAATCGCCGCCTCCAGCACATCAAAGCGGGCCTGCAAACCAGCAATAACCGGCATGTAGTTATCGACGATAAAATCCATGATCGAGTACAGCGCAAAACCCGGCCCTTTTGCCAACTGCTGGGGCATGGCCTGGCAGCGTTCTCTGACCCGACTTAAACTATGCGATGCACCGTGGCGGACTGTGACCAAAAACCGCGGCCCCATAAAAATGTGGGTCTCGCCAAACTCAACATCATTTTCAGCCAGTTGTGCGGTATGCAGCACCATGAACACCGAATCGCCATATTCCTCGATTTTCGGGCGTTGATGGGCGGCACAAGCGTCTTCTATGGCCAAATCATGCAGGCCAAACTCCTGCTGGATTTGCCGCAAAATCGTCGCGTTCGCCTCACGTAAACCCAACCAGACAAAGGTGTCATCCTCAAGCAAAACCTCGCTGATGTCTTCAATAGTCACATCGCCTATACCGACGCCTTTTTGATAGGCCACGCAGCGCATTACCATATTGTTATCGATAGCTTGTGTCAAAATGTCTCCCGCCTACTTGGAAATAGTAATCTCTGGCGCGCCTCTTTGCCCCAGATCAGTCATAGTCATTTGAAATATCTGGCATAACAATCTAAAGCCTTCTCGATTCCATTGGTAGCCGCCTTCCGGTTTAAGCGCGTAATACCATTCACCAAAACGCACACTGACGTCTACATCTGAGGGCTCACCCTCCTCCACCAACAAACCCAGGGTTTGGATTGGATTCTCCTTCACTGGTGGCGTTAGCGGATGTTTATCGACGCTATATTCTGGCTCGTCGCTGATGCTCTGACCAATAAAATTCAAGACATTATGAAAGCTGCGCAAACGAAACACCCCATTTAGTGGCCACTCGCCACCAGGGTAACCAGCCCTAATATCGACTCTCAAATCGTTTTCCGCGCCATGCCCTGCGTCTTCCTGCAGTTTCAGTCGTTCCTCGTTACTTAAAGTGTCGGGGTCGTAATTGGTGAGCAGGATGCGACCAATAACCCGTTTATGTAATGTCACCTGCTGATGTTGAGCATCTATATCGATTTGATATTCTTTTTGCAAATTCGCCAATTGTTCCGGCGTCAAAGACTGGGCTGGCAAAGTCCATTGCCGCTCAAACATCAGTGGCTCGACAAACAGCTTACGCCTATCCTGGATGGACGATAAATGCAACACCGCTTGCCGAAACAGCCTATACCCGTCCGTATCGCTGGGTTTGTTCAAATAGATACCATTTTGTTGGCCGCCGTTCAGCCTTAACTCGCCAGCCATTAAGCGCAGCACCAAGTCCAGATCATAGCCTTGGCGTAACAACATAGTCAGTTTGCTTTCTGGAAACGGCGTTAACAACCGCCGGGTAAATTCCTCGCCTTCGATCGGAACGATGCTGATGGTAGGATTTTCGGACATAGTGCCGCCAAACACTGGCGTCATCAACGCCCCCGCTTCGCCGGTAAATGCCGGCGTCGCCCCGGCATTAAACTGAAAATTAAAGGTGGCGGCGATATTGGAAACCCCTGTGAAGTGCATAGGCTGATGCTGATGCGACCGGCCTATATTTAGCAGCAACTGTTTGGATAAAATCTCGGTAGCCACCAAATCGTATTCAATCACAGCCCGATCCAAAGCCATGGGCGAAAAACATCCCGGCAAAACCAGTAACGCAGCTACCAGTAAACCGCTGCTATACGTTTTGATCTTTGGCAAAAACGCAGGGTATAAAATCATGTCGCCTCGAAAAACCCACAAGCGGAAAAAAACAGATGTTAAAAATCTGCACATCAAAAAAGTAGCTGCTTTTTACCATAAACCCATTGCCAATAGGCGATTGAAAATCTGCGTTCTATTTGTCTCAACGCAAGAATTACTGATTCTCAACACCGCATTGCCGAAGAGAATCCTAAATTTTGGGATTGTCACGGTATGCAAATGGAATGTAATTTTCAAGAAGGGTTTACACTGCCGCTGTATCCGCTTTTTACTAGATCGCCATGAAAATTCATCACCTTACCCCCGAAGAAGCTTTGGAAAGCTTGGGCTCCAGCATGGCAGGACTGGCCGACGCAGCCATTGAAGGTCGCTTGCACGAGTTTGGCTTTAACCGCCTCGAAGAATCCCAAAAAAAGTCCGCGCTGTTGGCGTTTAGCCAAGAATTTTTACACTTTTTTGCCCTGATTTTATGGCTGGCGGCCGGACTGGCGTTTTTCGCCGAATCCCGGCAACCTGGCGAAGGCATGGCTACCTTGGGCTACGCAGTTTTAGGGGTGATCATCATCAATGGCTGTTTCTCGTTCTGGCAACGTTACCAGGCCGAACAAGCCATCTCGGCACTGCAAAAATTACTGCCGCACCAAGTTAAAGTGATCCGCGACGGCGACTTGAGCCTGGTATTTGCCGATGAATTGGTGCCCGGCGATTTGTTGGTATTGCAGGAAGGCGATAATGTACCAGCCGATTGCCGACTGTTGGAGGCCCTGGCCTTTCGCGTCAATAACGCCACTATCACAGGCGAATCGCTACCCAAGGGGCGGGATGCATTAGCCTCTGACGTAGAAGACATCAGCCAAAGCCGTAATATTTTGTTGGCCGGCACCTCTGTGGTGGCTGGTGAAGGCAAGGCTTTGGTATTTGCCACCGGTATGCACACCGAGTTTGGCAAAATCGCCCACACCCTTAAAGTCACCGTTAAAAGTCAGTCGCCCTTGCAGTTGCAAATCGGGCGTTTGAGCCGCTTTGTGGCTTTGCTGGCAATACTGTTGGGTGTGGTGTTTTTCTTGATTGGTCAGTCTATGGGCCTGACGTTTTCGGAAAACTTCATGTTTGCTATCGGCATCATCGTTGCCAATGTCCCGGAAGGCTTGCTGCCCACCGTCACCCTGTCGCTGGCGATGGCTACTCAGCGCATGGCGAAGCGCAATGCGCTGATTCGCAATCTGCCATCCGTGGAAACCCTGGGTTCCACCACCGTAATATGTACCGATAAAACCGGCACACTGACCCAAAACCGCATGGCGGTAAAGCAAGTGTTTCTGGATAACCGCCACTGGCAACCGGAGCAGTTGGGTAGCGATAGCCTGCAGCATCACACGGCATTTTTGGCCTGCAGCGCCTTGTGCCATAACTTGAAAACTGTGGAAGGCAAAAATTTGCTCGGTGATCCGATGGAAGTGGCCCTGGTGGGAATGGCTCACGCGCAAGGCATGCGGATCGATTATCCGAAAATCGGCGAAGTCCCGTTCGACACCGACCGCAAGCGCATGTCCACCATCCACAACACCCCACTGGGCAACATGTTGTTTTGCAAAGGCGCGCTGGAGATGGTATTGCCGCTATGCACACAAATCGCCGTCAACGACAAGATACTGCCGCTGGACGACGCCCAGCGCCAGCAGTTGCTAAATGCCCTGAAAAGCATGGCCGACCAAGGCTTGCGGGTGCTGGCATTTGCCTATCGACCCTTAAGTGGGCCCATCGACGCCAATCCAGAACATGCCTTGATTTTTAGTGGCTTGGTGGGTTTGGAAGATCCGCCGCGGCAGGAAGTCGCAGAGGCCATCGCCCAATGCCAAGTGGCGGGTATTAAGGTAATTATGATCACCGGCGACCATCCGCATACCGCCGTGGCCATTGCCCGGCAGATCAAGTTGGTGCAATCCGAAAACCCCAAGGTCATTACCGGCGACAGACTCAAAAAATTTACCCCCAGCCAATTACAAGTTGCATTGGATGCGCCGGAAATAATTTTTGCCAGAGTCGGTGCCGACCAAAAAATGCAGATTGTCGAAGCCCTGCAACGCAAAAAGCATATCGTTGCCGTAACTGGCGATGGCGTCAACGACGCGCCCGCCTTGAAAAAAGCCGACATAGGCATTGCCATGGGCAAAGCCGGCACCGACGTTGCCAAGGAAGCGGCCGACATGATTTTACTGGACGATAATTTTGCCAGCATCGTCGCTGCCATTGAAGAAGGTCGGGCGGTGTTCGACAACATTCGTAAATTTTTAACCTATATCCTCAGCTCCAATATCCCGGAGTTGATTCCTTATCTGGCTTTCGTGCTATTCAAAATTCCGCTGCCGCTGACCATCATGCAAATTCTGGCGGTCGATTTGGGCACAGACATGCTGCCAGCGCTGGGCTTGGGCGTGGAAAAACCCGATGCTTCGGCGATGCACAAACCGCCGCGCTCGCAAACCGAAACCTTGATCGACTGGCGCGTATTAGCCAGAGCCTATGCCTTTTTAGGCACACTGGAAGCCATTGCGGCGATGGCGGCGTTTTTCTTTGTATTGCAGCATGGCGGCTGGCACTACGGCGAGATATTGCACGGCCATCAACCGCTGTATCTGCAAGCCACCACCGCCTGTCTCAGCGCGATCATCATCATGCAAATCGCCAATGTGTTTATTTGCAAACAACGCCAGCGCGGCCTGTTTGCCAGTCGCTTGTTCGACAATAAATTAATCCTTTCCGGCGTGGCCTTTGAAATTTTATTAATCCTGGCAATTGTCTATACCCCCTGGGGCAACACGATTTTTGGTACTACACCGATAGCTGCCGAGGTTTGGCTGTTTACCCTGCCATTTGCCTTTGGCATGTTGTTGTTGGAAGAATTTAGAAAATGGCTGGTGCGGCGCTTTGGACTGTTTCCGCTCAGGCTTCAAACGCTTAGCTTGCGTAAACCCAGGGCTGTTCGCTAATGGAGCGCGGATGCAGCAAAGCTAAATCCGGGCACGTGCCGCAAACGCAACTCTTCTCGAACGATTAACAGAAATTCACAAGCCATTTCTGCGAATATTTAGGATTCCGTTACACTTCTTCCGGCCAGACATTGTTTTTAAGCTGTGGCTTACAAACTGTCATTTCATTCAGTCATTAAGCTGATCCTGCTGCTGTAACCGCTAGCCTAACCCGGAGTCACTGAACTATGAAAACATCGCGAATTTTATCGATAAATTATGACGCTTTGAGAGCAAAGCCATGAAGCTTAAAACAGGTTTTTTAAAATTCTTGTCGGCTTTAGCCCTGCTTGCGCCTTTCGCGGCACAAGCCAACACCTGCGACCACAGCGGGTTTAGCAATATTTACGTGATAGGCGATAGCTTATCTGATCAAGGCAACCTGTTTCAGGCGACAACATCGCTTACCGGCTCAGGTATACCGGCTGCCGATTACTATGTTGATGGCCGCTTTGCCGATGGCAAAGTCTATACCGATTTACTCGCAAAAAAACTGGGCGGCTGTTTGTCAGCTTCTTCTGGCGGCGGTACTAATTTTGCCTACGGCGGAACTAGAACGACTTACAATACAGTCGAAAATCCACCCACCGCCGGTGGATTTCCTCCCGGCTTATACCCCTGGACTTTAAACTTGCAAACGCAAGCCTTCGTTGATCAAGTCATTGATGATCCGCAGGCTTTGTACATCGTGTTTTCCGGTTCTAACGACATATCCGACTTGATAGGCAGAACCATCGTTCAGGGTTTCGCAGCCACAAAACCGATTAGCGACCAGGTCGTGCAAGGCATCCGCAACAGCATTCAAGCCTATATAGCTGCGGGAGCCAGAGACATATTGGTACCCAATCTACCTGATCTGGGTATCGTTCCTCGGGTATTCAATCGTAATCCGCCAAACTCGACTTTGGTGTCGGATACGGCTACCGCTTTGGTCAACCGATATAACCAAAGCTTGAATCAAATGCTGGACGAGATTGCCAATACCAACGCTGTCAACATTATCCGCTTCGATACCTTTGCTTTTCTTCGCGAAGTCGTAGGCAATCCAGCCATGTTTGGTTTAACTAACGTAACAGCAGCCTGCTACAGCGGCTTTGTGGCCCCGGCCCTACCCACGGATACCGTTTGTGATAATCCCGAGACTTATCTATTTTGGGATAACGAGCACCCAACCACGGTATTTCATGCGGCTTTCGCCAGCAACATTCGGCTTGTGGTGATAGAAGATCTATTGCAAGACCTGCGTCAACAGGTAAGCGACCTTGATCTGCGTCCAGGCATTGAGCGTTCGCTACTTGCCAAACTGGCGACAACCAAGCCACAGCATGAGGACGATGAGCATGAAGATGATCATCATGGCGCTGGTTCCGTTAATTTGCATAGCTTTATTCACGAGGTCAAGGCCCAACGCGGCAAAAAAATCCCCGAATTGGCGGCCAACGCACTCATCGAGCGCGCAAAACAGCTTAAACAAATTATTCAGCCGTTTGATCATAACTAACACCTGGCAGGCAGTCATTCACCGGCGTCGCAGCCGCGACCCGGTGAACATTAGTTTTAACGGCATTTGCCTAGACGATCATCAACCAGCAGCACCTAAGAAATTTGGCTAGACTATCCCTAGCCCATCAAACCAAACCAGGCCCATGCGGGAAGAAACCAAATCAGAAGACCGAAGACTGGACATTAACCAGGTGATCAAATGGTTGCGAGAAGATCGCATGCTATCAGCCACAGACCTTGAAAAATGTCGGCAGTACGCGGTTGCCAAAATCAACGCAAACAAGCATCCGCTAAAAATCCTGGCCGAATGTGAATTGTCCGATCAAAACCGCGTTGGCAAGTTGCTGACACAAGAAGATTTGACCCAATGGCTGGCCAAGAAGTTGGCGCTACCGTATTACTATTTCGACCCCTTAAAAATCGACGTTCCTACCGTTACGGCTCTGTTCAGCAAGGCGTACGCCAGCAATTACAATATATTGCCGATCAAGATCAACGACGAAGAAATTCTGGTTGCCACTGCAGAACCCTACATCCGCGCCTGGCAGCAAGATCTGGCGAAAATGCATAACGGCAAAATCAGCTGCGTGTTTTCCAACCCGGATGAAATCAAGCGTTATCTGGACGAGTTTTATAATTTCTCCAAATCCCTGAAAGGCGCTGGCGTGCAGGCTGCCGACGATAATCGAGCTGTGGGTCAGAACTTTGAGCAACTGGTCGAACTCAGCCAAATGGCCGATCTGGACGCCAATAACCAGCATGTGGTTAATCTGGTTAACTGGTTGTTGCAGTACGCCTTCGATCAGCGGGCCAGTGATATACACATCGAGCCACGCCGCTTGCAGGGGAATGTGCGCTTTAGAATCGACGGCGTTTTGCATAATGTTTACCAACTGCCCATGCCGATCATGCACGCGGTGCTAAGCCGCTTAAAAATCCTGGGCCGGATGAATATCGCCGAAAAACGCCTACCGCAAGACGGTCGGATTAAAACCCAAAACAGCCACAACAAAGAAATCGAGCTGCGGCTATCGACCATGCCCACCGCGTTTGGCGAAAAGTTGGTGATGCGGATTTTCGACCCGGAAGTATTACTCCGCAATAATGAACAACTCGGCTTTAACAAGCAGGAATTAAGCATCTGGAACCGCATGACCAGCCAAACTCACGGCATCATTTTGGTGACAGGGCCAACGGGTTCCGGAAAAACCACCACGCTGTACTCAACCTTAAAACGCCTGGCAACACCCGAGATCAATCTTTGCACCGTCGAAGACCCCATCGAGCAAGTCGAGCCGGCCTTTAACCAAATGCAGGTGCAAGCCAACATAGGCCTGGACTTTGCCAGCGGCATCCGCACCCTGCTCCGGCAAGATCCCGACATTATTATGGTTGGCGAGATTCGCGATCTGGAAACCGCAGAAATGGCGGTTCAGGCCTCGCTGACCGGTCATTTGGTCATATCTACCTTACATACCAATAGCGCCCCGGCTGCGGTGACCCGCTTGCTGAACATCGGCCTGCCCGGCTATTTGCTGCAGCAAACCGTGCTGGGCATCATGGCACAGCGCTTGATCCGGGTATTGTGTCGGCAATGTAAAGTAGCCGTGCCTGCGGACGAAGCGCAGTGGCAAGCCTTGATTGCACCGTTTAAAGTGGCCACACCCAAACAAATCTATAAAGCCGTGGGTTGCAAGGAATGTCGCAATACGGGCTATGCCGGCAGGATAGGTATTTACGAAATCCTGGAAAACAGCCCGGCGTTACAAAGATTAATCGTCGAAGGTTGTGACACACTGGCGCTGCAACACCTTGCCATCAAAGAAGGCATGCGGCCATTACGGCTAAGCGGTGCCGAAAAAGTTGCCAACGGGATTACCACGATAGAGGAAGTGTTGCGAGTAGCACCGGAGCGGATAGACTTTTAGTCCAACCATTCTCCAGCATTTGCAATTTTGCCTGACCCAGCCCAGCGACTGGTGCTTGGTTTGACGATGAATTTATCTAGCGTTTAAACCACATCCGCCACCGGCAAACACAACATCAATCGTGATGTTGTTTCCGGTTAGAGTTAATGTTGCTGATGACGGTGGTGGAAGCGAATAAGGCCGAGGAAATGATAAATTCGCCTGACATAAAACCGATCACGCCGGTGAGAAATGCTAAGCCGTTTAAAATATCTTTTTGTAAGTCGTTCATTTTTATTTACTCATTGATTAACACGACTACAGTGTATGGCAGATCGTATTCATTAACAATACCATTAGGAATGTATGATTTGTTTCCAATGACGAAACAATATCAAGATTAAAGCCCCCAATTTCCGCTACAGACCTTGAAAAACCCTGAACCGCCTGTGCGGCTAGTTGGGTATATTTGACTGAATAGTTAATGTTGCCGATGCACAACCGCGAAGCGGAAAAAATGCCGGAGACAGGGTTTGAAACCCTTACATACCGCCCGATCATCGCAGCTTTTGCGACCCTTGGACACTAAGAGGGCCAACCAAGATGGCAATAGCCACAAGAAAAGCCCCCTCTCCTGCTGGAGAGGGTTGGGGTGAGGAGAAATAAACTTGGTTTTATTAAACGCTTAATTTAGAAGGGAGGTGTGTTGTAAAACCGACTTCAAAATGGCTTCGCGAAGCGTTTTTTACGCAAGCGAAAGTAGTGTTGCCAAATACACTAACTTTAATATTCCGCATCATGAAAAACATTCTGCACATCATCCAGTTCGTTCAGCATATCCAAAAACTTTTCAAACATGGCAATATCGTCGCCTGAGATGCTGGTGGCACCTTTAGGGATAAACTGGATTTCGTCGACCTCAAAATCAATCTCACCCAACAAATCCGTTAAAGCTTGCTTGGCCTTAAAATAATCCGCATGCGGGGTAAACACCGTCAGTTTGCCGTCTTCGTTTTCAATATCCGACACGTCCACATCAGCCGACAACAGTGCTTCCAGCACGGCATCTTCGTCATCATGTTTAAACGCCAAGATCGCCGAATGATCGAACATATGGCTAACTGCGCCCTGCGTACCGATCTTGCATTTGGTTTTGGTAAAACACAGCCGTACATCGCCAAAGGTACGATTGGGGTTGTCGGTCAGACAATCGACAATCACCATCGCACCGCCGGGACCGTAACCCTCGTAACGCGCTGGCGCAAAATCTTCGCCGCCGCCGCCTTTGGCTTTGTCGATGGCTTTTTCTATAACGTGGGTAGGCACCTGGTCTTTCTTGGCTTTATCGATCAAGCCGCGTAAGGCCAAATTTCCTGAAGGATCCAGACCACCAGATTTTGCAGCCATATAGATCTCGCGACCATATTTGCTATAGACCTTGGCCTTGGCGTCTGCGGTTTTGGCCATCGACACTTTGCGGTTTTGATACGCTCTACCCATTAGGCTGTTGCTCCACTGATAACTTAGCTAAAAATGGCGGCGATTTTACAGATAAGTCCATGCGGAGGGAATCTTTAAGGTGACGTGCAGCCAAAGCCGTGTGGTGAAATCAATGGTGTATCAAGCGAATGTATCTTGGATTAAGCAACGCGGAATCCGGGGAAAACCTGCACATCAAATGCGAATTGCATGCCTACCGGGTAAGGGTGAAAGCTTAAAATATCGGCATGCAACCCCCAGTAGCCATTGAAATTTTGGCCGCTGCACCCATTTCAAAGAAACTTTAAATGGCTTTATAAA
>CAIOHN010000253.1 GCA_903858105.1 uncultured Pseudomonadota bacterium
GTGGTCAAGTTATCAACGGACCACTCCGCTTGGTGATTGCCGGTTTAACCCCCACCGCGAAAGTCAGCATCGGCAACGCCAGCGGCAAAACGGATAGCGGCGAGCCTTATTTCGATTTGACCGGCTACATCGGTAATAGCTTTTCGGTCGGCGGAACGGGTTTGGTCAACGTCATCGTTACCGGCGGCGGCCCAAACACCTTTAGTTTCTCGGCGCGGCTTGAACGGCAAATTACCCAGGCAGCAGCGCTCAGCGTAAAAATCATCAGCCCGGCCACTTTACTGACCATCGGCCATACCCCGCAAACCGTTAAAGGCACTGTCTCAGATCCAAGTGCTCAAGTAACACTTAACGGCGCACCCGTCACTAACAGTAACGGCAGCTTCCAGGCTGACGTAACGCTGGATGAAGGGCACAACACCATTACCGCCCGGGCTGTAAACAGCAAGGGCGAAGACGTGACCGACGCCATTTCCTTGTCCTTGGATATGACGCCGCCGTATTTGACGGTTGAATCCCCCAAAAATGGCGATATTGTCCGTATCAATAAAATAGCCGTGTCCGGTCTGATTAACGACATCGTGCGCGGTACCGTTGCTGATGGTCAGGCTAATGTAAAAGTCAATGGCATAGCGGCTTCAGTGTCTAACCGCAGTTATTTGGCAGAAAACATTTCGCTCAACGAAGGCGATAACACGATCAAAATCGATGCAGCCGATAATGTCGGTAACACCACCACTCTAAGCATCAAAGTTAAATACCAGCCATTATTGCCGCAGCATATTGAATTGAGCAGCGGTCAGGATCAAACCGCAAAAATCAATGCAACCTTGGCGCAGCCTTTAAAGGTTAAATTGTTGGACGGTGACAATAAGCCAGTTGCTAACAAACCCGTAATCTATCGGGTATCCGAAGGCGATGGCGTGGTAGGTGCTGGTAGCACGGACCAAGGCCAGGGCGTACTGGTACAAACCGATGCGCAAGGCGTGGCATCGACCAGCTTTAAATTGGGCAGTCGTGCCGGTACCGGTAATCAGCGGGTTAGAGCTACCTCAGTTGGGTTCGACGGCGAAGTGCTGTTTTACGCTAGCGCAACGGTTGGCACCGGCAATAAGGTAACCGTCAATTCCGGCAACAATCAGCGCGGCGCTATTAGCCAACCGCTGCCGCAACCGTTTGTGGTGGCTGTCGTCGACGAAGGTGCCAATGTGGTGGCTGGCGCGCCGATCGAATTTAAAGTGACTCAAGGCAGCGGTAAATTCCAGAACGATCAAACCACTATTTCCAGCACCACCGACAGCGATGGTCGCGCTACCGCCGAGTTGACACTGGGCAGCGAGGAAGGCCTGGACGTTCATCGTGTTACTGCCACGCTGGTGGGTACACAACTTTACGCCGGCTTTACTGCCTCGGCGTTAAAATCCGGCGCCGCAGGCCAGACCAGCATCAGTGGCGTGGTATTGGACAATCAAGAACATCCGCTGCCTAAAGTCACAGTGCGAGTCGATGGCACCACCCGCGAAGCGCAAACCGACGCCCAAGGCCAGTTTAAAATAACGGAAGCCCCAGTGGGCTCAGTACATTTAATTGCCGACGGTAGCACCACCACCGCAGAAGGCGAATATCCAACCCTGTCCTTCAATCTGGTCACCATAGCCGGTGCCGACAATCCGCTGGCAGCGCCGGTTTACCTGGTCAAACTTGACACTGTCAATGCCAAAACCGTTGGCGACCAAGATGTAACCCTGACCTTGCCGGAAGTGCCCGGTTTTGCACTGGAAGTTAAAAAAGGTTCTGTTACCTTTCCGGATGGCAAGAAAACCGGCAAATTATCTGTAACACCGGTTAACGCCTCTAAAATCCCGATGGCGCCGCCGAATGGCATGCAGCCGCAATTTATCGTCACCATCCAGCCGGTCGGTGCCAAGTTCGATCCTCCAGCCAGATTGACCTTACCCAACGTCGACGGTCATAAACCGGGCGCGCAGGTGGAAATGTACTCCTACGATCACGACCTGGAAGAGTTCGTCGCGATTGGTTTGGGTTCTGTTAGCACCGACGGTAGCCTTATCAAGAGTAATGATGGGGTTGGGGTGATCAAGGCCGGGTGGCATTGCGGCTCTCAGCCGGGGGGAAGTGGTTGTGCGGCAAGTCCAGGCGAGTGCCAAAAGTGCGAAGGAAACTGTCAGATTGTTAACGATAACAGCAAAACGCCTACATCTATAGCCAATACCAAAAACGACTGTAAAACGCCGGTTTGTTTGAACGGCGCGCCAGCGGAAAAACAAGATCCGGCTGATTTTGACTCGCAATGCAGTAAAGGATGCGTCGGGTTTTCTCCAGATCCCAAACCTGAGGGTTCAACTTGTGATGATGGCGATGTTTGCACCAAGCCTGATACCTGCAAAGGTGGTGCGTGCAAAGGAGAAAAAATCCCGGATGAGGTGCAGAGCACCACTGAATTTAACTGGTCGGGTTTGCAAACTTTACTCACCGATATCAACTCAATCCTAGACTTTATGGGGTCAACTACCAAACTGCCAGTTGTGGGTGTTAAATTCTCCGTTGAAGACAAAAAAGTCTGTTGTGCCCAGAAAGCAGGTGCAATGACTTCTGAGAAGACAGAGCAAGGGACCGTGTATGTGCCTTGGAAAAGCGGTGAATGGACACCAACAATCCCACCTTGGTCTGGTAACTATACGGTTTCGATATTGGGGCGCGATGTTGGCCTTGCTTATGGAGTTAGATTTTCTGGATCAATAAATTTCAGTGCAAATTTATCGAGGGCGACCAGAGAATGTCAAAACGACAAATGTTGGGGTGGTTCAGTTGGGGCGGATGGTAGTGTAGACGGAGGGCTTTTTGGTGAAGTGCCGAATCCAGCGTTGCCTCCAGAATGTGGGCCTGATAAGAATAGAACATGCGCAGCGGTAAGATTAACCGGTAAAGGTGTGCTGGGGCTAAATCTGCAAGGTAGCGTCAATTGTGAGCAGTTTGAAGGAAAACTGGGGCATGCAGGCTTTACTGCTGTTGGCGAATTTGCGTTGGCCGAAGGCACATGGCTGGAAGTGGCGGCTTCAAAAAGCATTCCTTTATGGCAACCAGGTACGATTTGGTCAGGATCTATACCGTTACCAAACTAAAGCAGGTTTTATGAAGAACATTTGTAAATTGATGATTTTGTTTATTGGTACTTTAGTTTTTTTACCAAAAGCATCTGCTGAATTACCGCCTCAATGGGTATGGTCTACGTTTGAGGCGGAATCTCCAGTTGA
>CAIOHN010000254.1 GCA_903858105.1 uncultured Pseudomonadota bacterium
GGCATACGTCTGTCCATCCAGATGAGGTGTGGATGCCAGCTCTGGAATAACTCCACACCATGCTTGCCGTTCTTGGCTACCTTGACCATAACCCCCACCGCTTCCATCAGTTGCGTCAGCAGTAATTGATTTTCCAGTTGATCCTCGACGATCAGTACCCGATAGGTTGGCTGACCCAAGGCAATACTCACCACGTCGCCGTGGTGCATCAGTATTGGTTTGGCGATGTCCTGCTCTTTGGCCTCAGTCAAAGGCAAATCGATACGAAACAGCGAGCCCTTGCCCGGTGTGCTCTCCAAACTCAGCGATCCGCCCATGAGTTGCACAAACTGCCGAGTAATGGCCAGGCCTAGTCCGGTGCCTTTGCTGTCGCCCTGCTCGCCCAATTGCACAAAAGGCTCGAAAATGCGTTGTTGATCATCAAGTGACACCCCGGCGCCGGTATCTTCTATCTCTATCAGCAAATGCGAAAAATGATTTTGTTTAGTCCCCAGCCTTAAGGTCACGCCGCCTTGTTGGGTAAATTTAAGCGCATTGCCAATCAGATTAATCAATATCTGGCGCAAGCGCGCTTCGTCACCAATAATGAAGCGCGGAAATTCTGAGGTCTGATCGATCAATAACTGCAAGCCTTTTTCCTGAGCACGTAACGACATCATATCCGTGACATCTCTGACCATGCCGCCCAGGTCAAAAGGCGCATTTTCAAGTTGCACACGCCCGGCATCGACCTTTGCCATATCCAACACATCATTGATCAGGTTTAGTAAGTGCTCGCCGCTGCGGTTGATAATTTCCAAGTTGCGCCTTTGGCTTTCCGGAAATTGCGTATCTGTTTGTATCATGCTGGAAAAACCCAGGATGGCATTTAACGGCGTACGTAATTCGTGGCTCATATTGGCTAAAAATACGCTTTTGGCTTTATTTGCGGCTTCTGCGGCATCGCGGGCTTTTTGCAGCTCCTCCGGGCTGGGTATTGCCAAGGCCCGCGGGATTACCCACCAAATCGCAAACACAGTGGCTGCGGCAACAATGGCGGCCAAGGCTTTAAAATAACCTTGCAGCCAATATAGCGGAATCCAGATCGTCACCACCGACATCAGGTGGGTAAATGTGCAAGTCAAAATAAAAGCATTGAAAAAAGTCAGATATAACCAGCGGTATTGCAAGTCTTTGCGCTTCCAGACGAAATAAGCGATGGCAAATGGATAGGTGAAGTAACACAGCGTCATTACCGCATCTGAGACGACATGCAGCCACAGCAGCGTAGAACTCCAGTTTAAGCAGTAACCATGCGGGATAAAGCCTTTGATTGAGGACAAATCAAATAAGGGTTGCATCATTTTATCCCTGAGTATGTCATCTGGTTTTTTATTGGATTGCGCATCATAAAACCGCCTTTAAGTGGGTGCCGCTACGCTAGCGTTGTTAATCCAAACCGCGCGCTCGGAATGGCAAATTCTATAATTTTTCAGAGGTAATTGTAGATTACATTATTTTGACCGGCGCTTCTGTTCCTTGCGCCTTGATGCTAAAGTCCGCGCAACATTCAAGAGCGCACATTTTATGATCGGATTTATTATTTGCAGCATCGGGCTGGCGGTTTTAGTTCAAAGCCAAAACCCATTTCTGCCGCTATTAGTCTCACCCGTCGGTCTGGGATTGGGCTTGTTGGTAGTCACCGCCAGTTTATTAGCCGGCTATTTTAAGAAATTGCCCACCATGACCTGGCACGACGGATTCGCCACCGGCTGCTTGCTCGTCTGGTACGCCTATTGGAAGTCGGAGTTTAGCGACGACGCGCCGATGTTTTTTTTCTACCCGCTTTACTACGCATTGTTCACTGCCATCTTGAATCTGGCCTTGATTAATAAAGCCCGCTATTTCGATCAAGACTCAATTGACCATTTACGCTACTTAGAAAAGATTACCCGTTTCGACATCAGCGTGACCGTGGCCTTTGTGCTGATTAGCTTATTAATCACCCGCCATTACGCGCTATATCCAATGGCCATGACGTTTTTTGTGGTGCGGCATACCATGATTGTTTGTTTGGAAATTATCGATAGTTAAACGCGCTAGTACCAAACCCTAAACCCCACCACCCCACGCACACTGTTCTGATGTGCCACCAGCGAGGCCTCTTCTACATAATCCACCCCCACATACGGGGCAAACTCGCGCACTATTTCATAGCGTAAACGAAAACCGGCTTCAAATTCAGTGACACCGGCTTTGACACTGCGATTTTGTATGTCTTTTGCGGCAAGATTAATTTCCACCCGCGGCTGAAAAATTAAACGCTGCGTCAACAGCAATTCGTAGCCCAAGGTCAAACGGCCCAACACATTACCTTTCTCGTTGATAAACAGGGCACTATCTACTTCAATAAAATGCGGTGCCAAGCCTTGAAAACCAATAACAGCATCAAAAGTGCGTTCCGGTTCTATCGCGCGGCGGGCGCCGATTTGAAAATCCCAAAATGTATCGATGTTCCGGCTGTATAACAATTGCAAATCAGCGCGGCCAAACAGGTTTTGATCGGCTGAATAGTCGCCTTCGGATTTTAACCAGATTTTATGCTCGTCGTTGCCCGTCCAGTTCTGCACGTCCCATTTGAACAGATGCAAGCCTTGATTGCCCTCGTATTCCAGACGCTCGGCTTTGAAATGATTAAAAATCATCGAGGAATCGTGGGCGGGCGCGGTGCCGCTGCATAGCATCAGCCCAAGCAAACAGATTAGGCGGCAAATTTTACGGATGCTCATGCTCTACCCTTTCCACGATCAATTTGCGAAACATGCCGGTGTCCATGTGATACAGCAAATGGCAATGAAACGCCCACTCGCCTTCAGCATCGGCTGGCACATCCACACTAAGCGTCTGACCGGGCTTGACGTTGATCACATGTTTTTTCGGGTTATACATGCCGTTACCGTTATCCAGATACTGCCACAGGCCGTGAATATGGATCGGATGATTCATCATGGTCTGGTTGATGTAGGTAAACCGGATCCGCTCGGCCAATTTGACTCTGATCGGCTCAGCGTCGGCAAATTTAACGTCATCAAACGCCCAGATATAGCGATACATATTGCCGGTCAAGCGCAGGGTGATTTCCCGGTCCGGCGGCCCCATCAAGCCGTGATTGGGTTCAGGGGCTTGTAATTGCTGATAACTTAACACTTCAGAAGATGCTGGCGCGGCTTGTTCGTGACCGGAGTGGTCTGTGTGCGGCGACATTGCGGTATCAGCGTGTTCATGCGCATGCGCATGCGCAGCCACCATCACATCGGCATGCGCTTTATGCTGCTCGGATAAATCTGCGGTTTCTGCAGACGCTGCAGTTTGCTGATGCCCGGCATGACCGCCACCCATGTCGGCCATGCTTAATAACGTTATTGGCCGCATTTCAGGCAGCGTGGCTTGCATTGTCGCATCAGGGGCCAAGGTGGCGCTGGCGTAACCGCTTCTGTCCATTGCTTCGGCAAAAATGCTATAGGCTTGCGCGGTTTGCGGCTGGATTAACACATCGTAGGTTTCCGCTACGGCTATCCTGAACTCGTCAATATAAACCGGCACGATTGGTTGACCATCGGCGGCGATCACCTGCATTTTCATACCCGGAATCCGCACATCAAAATGCGTCATCGCCGAGGCATTGATAAAACGCAGGCGCAGTTTTTCGTGTGGTTTAAACAGGTAATGCAGATTAGCTTGCGACGTTTGGCCGTTGATCAAAAATCGGTAGGTAGCGCCGGTAACGTCGGCCAGATCAGTCGGTACCATGCGCATATCGCCCCAGGCCCAACGGTCGGCGATGGTTTCCCAAACGCCCAGGCGTTGCATATCGGCAAAAAAATCGCCAACCGTGCGTTTTTGAAAATTGTAATAATCGCTTTGCTTTTTTAGACGCGCCAGCGTGCGATGCGGGTCGGCTTGCGGCCAGTCGGACAGCAGCACCACATAATCGCGATCCACCACTATTGGCTCGTGCTCGGGTTCTATAATCAGCGCACCAAACAAGCCTTGTTGTTCCTGCATGCCGGAATGACCGTGATACCAATAAGTGCCGTTTTGCTTGACCTTAAATTGATAGCTAAAGGTCTGCCCCGGCGCTATGCCGTCAAAGCTAATGCCGGGTACGCCGTCCATTTGGTAAGGCAGGACGATGCCATGCCAATGAATCGAGGTTTGTTCTTTAAGCAAGTTAGTAACTTGCAGGGTGACGTCTTCGCCTTCCCGCCAGTGCAAAGTAGGTGCCGGCAACACATCGTTTGCCATTAAGGCCGATTGCGTTTCACCGATGAGGTTAATCGATTTTTCTGAGATGGCTAGCCGGTAGACGTCAGCGCTCACTTGGCCTGGAGCCAAACTTGTCAGGACTATACAAGCAGGCAAGCACGCTTCTAATAGATAAAACCGGCGGCCACTATTGCGCATAAAGCCCCTAAACTGTCATTAGCAAGGCTCTACTCTAACATTTATCCATAAACCAGCCCCAGCCGAAAATATCCTGGCCCAACGAAACCCAAAGCAGCGTTGTTGCTTAATCGTCCAATATAAATTCGCGCGACTCTTTCATGCTTTCCAGGAAATTAAACAAGCGTAGCGGACTGATCAAACATCCCGCCGTATCCTTTCTGGGCATAATTTCCACCAGTACGCTTTGCGCCGCGAGTTTATTCAATATCTGATAAATGAAAAACTCCAGGGTTTCCGGCAACGGCGTAAAGCCTTGCCATTCGCCAGTCGCTGCATCGTCGGCATAGCGTTTATACGGCCAGACCGGCAGGGTTTCGTGGCCGTCGATAGTGCGCGTGATCCAATGATTGTCTTGTTTTAAGCCCCACACTTCGTCCATTTCGACGATGCGATACATGAAATATTCCAGAATCTCTTCATCGGACATGGATTGGGCTGCGGCGTATTCGTCTTTATGAGGTTCGTAGCGCATAGTCAGGATTTATGAGTTGGAAAATCATATCTCAGCAATATCCACACCACCGGCTATAACAGGCACTTAGCGCCAATAAAACCGGCAGATTGAGCCGCGATTAGCTGATTTATGACAAAACCGCCTGTGTTGCGCTGTCGTTTACCCGACAAATGTCACTCAATTGTAAAATATCGTTGATTAAGCGCTAACAAACAATCGATACGCGGTATAGTTGCGCCCTTTAGCATCACTTAACCAGCCCATGAAATTATTGATACGCAACCTTGCCCGCACCACCACCGAAACCGAACTCCGCGCGATGTTTGCCGAACATGGCACCGTGCAATCCTGCACACTGGTGATTGACAAGGACACCAATCTGTCCAAAGGCTTTGGTTTTGTGGAAATGCCCAAACCCGGCGAAGCCAAAACAGCCATGAAATTGCTGAATGGTCAGGATGTGGGCGGCAGCAAGATTCGTGTTAAAAAAGCCGAAGCCAAACCAGGCGAAGCCGAGAATGACTAACACCGGCAACCAGGATCCGCTACATGGCGTAACCCTGGAAACACTGCTGACGCGTTTGCTGGAAAAGTACGGCTGGGCAGAGTTGGCCAGCCGTATAGAGATAAACTGCTTTGCCAAAGATCCTAGTATCAATTCCAGTTTGAAATTTCTGCGCAAAACCCCGTGGGCCCGGCAAAAAGTGGAAACACTTTATTTGCAAAGCCTGTGGCCGGATAAGCAGGACTAAGCTGTCTAGCGGTTTATTTTTGCTGTCTGCGGAAAAAACCCAAAAAACTCAAGCCACTTAAAAACAGCGGCAATGCGGTGGGTACTGGTACTGATGCAATATTAAACCCGGCAATGCTGGTATTAACGTTGGCCGCTGCATCGACGCCAAATTTAAAATCATCGACGCCCAGATACTTCCAACCATCGTTGTCACCGCCGTTAATAAATCCGATTGCCATGCCGTAAACCAAATCGCTATACGCCGACACCAATACCTGAGGCGCAATGCGCAAATTCAAATCTTCCTTGGCATCATCGCTGTTATATACCGCTTGACCATTTGCACCGTATAAAACATAAAAAAACTTTCTGCCATCGCCGTCACCACCGCGGCTGCGGTATTCAAAACCGTCAAACCGAAACGCCTCACCCTGAGTCGCTCTTGTGATGAATAGACTGTTGGAGGATGTGGAAAGATAGGTATCCAGCACACCATCTGAAGTTGCAAACCAGCCGGCACCCCAATTAAAACCGGCATAGCCGCTACCGTTCATAGCGATGGCGCCAAAATTGGGATTAAGCACATGTGGCGGATTAATATTGTCAAAATCAAGCGTGTAAGAGACTACAGCCGCCTTGGCATTAAGACTTGCCATGGCTAAGGTCGATAAAACTAACGCGCGGCAAACCCTGGACTTTCTGAACATTTAACTTCCCAATCAATTTAATTGCTATGTTGGCAAGCGGCAAAGCGACTTACCCTAAGATGCGAAGATGCCGTTCGGCAGCCTCTTTCTTTAGGGTAAATGCCAACTAATAGCCGAAAGGTTCAATGGGCAGATATTTTGGGAAACATCCAAGCAATTTAGTGAGTAACCAGCGCAGGCAATGTTTTGGCTTGTAGTATCCAACCCTCAACCAGCGACAATCCCGGCACTTGCTTGACCAGGTTTTTTTGTTGATTAAGCTCTGCCAGGCTTGCCGTTAAATTGTCGGCACGGCGCTGCGCCAACTCGGCTACGCTATCCACGCCGGCGTGTTCCAGCAAATCCGCATACTGGGTGCTAACGCCTTTGATACGGCATAGATCGGCCTTATTAACCCAAGACAGAATCAGCTTCTCGCTAATACCTGTCTGGGCAGCCAACGCCACCCGCGCATTTTTTTGCTGGCAATACTCCAGCAGTTGCGAAATAGTTTTTATGCCAGTGGCCAACAGCTTTTGTTCAAACACTTCACCAATACCCTCAATGTCAGACAAGCGAGACATAACTACTCCTTTGCTTAAGTTTTAAAGTAAGCAGAATATTATAGATGTTAGAGTCAAATCAAGAACTGCCCATTGGTTTGTCGGCACGCGCTTGAATTTTAGCCAATAATAGTTAGTGCTTGGTGCCGGATGCAGCGCATACTGCCGGGCACGATACTTACCCGTTTAATTCCTTGCAGATCACCGCCGGTAATTGCTTGGGCGCCTTGATCCGTAATTGCTTGTTGACATTGAATCGGCCAAACACCACCTCAATATCCGCCACCGTTACCCCAAATTCCTTGGCCAAAAAGCGCACCATATGATCCGTTGCTTTACCGGCAACCGGCGTGGCAGCGGCGCTGACCTTGAGTTGACGCCCCTTAGGTTTGCCGATGGCATCCTGCTTGGCGCTGGGCGTACCGAGAATATTCAACACCAACACATCGCCATCCCAGCCACAAAAAGCATCAAGCGCCAGGCCTTTGCCGGTTTGCTTGCTTGCGCCTTTTGGTTTGGTATTTTTTGGTTTTGCCATGAGGATGAATAGTGTTCGGAAAGTTGATTAGGGCAATTTGCGCTTCGTTGCATCGCAGAATATTGTCAGGGAACGCTATCGCGCACCCTGATCTACCGGCTGCATCCAGGCTACGGGCTACCCGAACAGTTAGCGTATCAATCGCGACCGATGCGCTTCACTTTGTTCAGCACATCCTAC
>CAIOHN010000255.1 GCA_903858105.1 uncultured Pseudomonadota bacterium
CACTTTGTTGATATTCGCAACCTGTAATCCGCGGAATTAAGCCCCCTCTCCTGGTGGGAGAGGGTTGGGGTGAGGGGAATCAAATATTTCGATTACCCTCATTCTAGGCTTCTTCCTCAGGGAGAAGGGACGCTAGCTGCATAGCGCCCAATTTACAAAATCTAACGGAATTATTTATGGAACCGTACAAAAAACACGAAAGCATCGCGGCCTTGATGGATCGCAGCAACGTCGATACTGACCAGATTATCCCCAAGCAGTTTCTTAAAAAAGTCGAACGCAGCGGCTTTGGTCAGCATCTGTTTCACGACTGGCGTTTTAACGACGACGGTAGCGACAATCCAGAATTTGAACTAAACAAACCGACGTTCAAAGGCGCAAACATTTTGGTAGTGGGCGATAACTTTGGCTGCGGCTCATCCCGCGAACACGCGCCGTGGGCTATTGCCGACTATGGCTTTAACACCATTATCTCCACCAGCTACGCTGATATATTTTTTAATAACTGTTTTAAAAACGGCATCCTGGCGATTAAAGTCGATAAAGCGCAGCTGGATAAATTAATGGCGGAAATTGCGGCCAACGAAGGTGTGCGTTTTACGGTTGATCTGGAAAACCAGCAGGTGATTACGCCGGCGGGTAATGGTTTTAGTTTTGACATCGATCCGTTCCGCAAAGGCAATTTGCTGAGCGGCCTGGATGATATTGGTTTGACCTTAAAACATGTAGCGAAGATTGATGAGTATGAAGTCCAGCATAAGCGGGATTTTCCTTGGTTGTGGGCGTAACCGTTTTTTAGGGCCGTACGCTGAATGCAATGAAACCCAGCTTATCTCGATGCGTTTAGGCTATTGACGATAATGAAGAATAAAATCATTGCATCGGCAAAGAAACAAATCCTGTTCTTGCCTCACGCAGTCACGCAAATGTCGCGACCGGATAGAATGATTTCAACAGATGAAGTGCTGGAAGCTGTTTTTCATGGTGAAATCATTGAAGAATATCCGGAAGATCAACGAGGTGAGAGTTGCTTGGTTTTTCATACCAGAGATCAGCGTGTTATCCATGTGCTTTGTTCGCCTAAAGTCGAATATTTGGCGATTATCACCGCTTATTTACCTGCCGCAGATCAATGGGCAGCGGATTTTAAAGTGAGGGAATAAAATGGAGTGTTTTCATTGCAAAGGTAGAATGATTAAAGGACATTCACCATTTAGTGCTGATCGGAATGGCTATCATATTTCCTGGGAAGCCGTTCCCGCTTGGGTTTGCACTCAATGCGGGGAAGCGTTTTTTGAGCAAAACGAAGTGAATCATATCCAAAAAGCACTACAGAACATTGATTCTGAAACCTTGGCCTTGACACGAAAAATAGCGTAGTCAGTCGGTAGCGTGGGGGAGGTTTTCTCTGTGTACGCGAGGATTGATTCGCGCACAACCTTAGGCCGGGTTGAATGCAATGAATCCCAGCAAAAAACTATTAAATCGCTGGGTTTCGCTATCGCTCAACCTAGCTTACGCGCTGATTAGCCGTTTAAATACCGTTCGATGAAATTTACTCAATACTTCCATTCAATGCGCCAACGTGCCGATAGGGCGACCATTGAGATTGCGTGGATTCAACAAGTCATCGAGCATCCGATAAAAGAGATTGTGCAACAAGATGGTAGAATTCGTCGTTGGGCAGCTATTGAAGAAGCTAATGGTAAGTACTTGAGAGTAATCTGCTTTCTGATGGGGAAACTATTCACAACGCATTTTTTGACAGGTCTTTTACGCAATGAAAATTAAATATTTCCAAGATACAGATACCTTGTACATCGAGTTTCGTACTGTAGATGTAGCCGAAACCAAAGATTACGATGAAGATACCTATATAGATATCGATGCCAAGGGTAATGTTTGTGGCATCACAATAGAACATGCAAAAGAACGTGCAGATATTCCGGCATTTTCTTATGAGCAAATAGAAGTCTAAAAGTTAGGAAGCTAACAGGCGTATCAAAAAAACTAAAAATCATGTCTACAAACTCAAGACACATCCAGCTAATGGATACCACGCTGCGTGACGGCGAGCAAACCCAGGGCGTGGCGTTTACGCCGATGGAAAAAGTCAGCATCGCCAAAGCTTTGTTGCAGTTTTTGCGCGTCGATCGCATCGAAGTGGCTTCGGCGCGGGTTTCGGAAGGCGAAAAAGAAGCCGTCAGCCTGATTAACCAATGGGCGCAGCACGAAGGTTTTGCCGAGCGGGTAGAAGTGCTGGGTTTTGTCGATCATACCCGCAGCGTGGACTGGATTAAATCCACTGGGGGCAAGGTGATTAATCTGCTGGCTAAAGGCAGCGAGAAGCATTGCCGCGAACAACTGGGCAAGACCCTGGAACAACACGCCGCCGATGTGTTGCAAACCATTGCTTATGCGCACGAGCAAGGCCTGAAGATCAATGTGTATCTGGAAGACTGGTCAAATGGCTACAAAGATAGTCGCGACTATGTCTACGGTTTGATGGCGCATTTACAAAATAGCCCTATCAGCCATTTTATGCTGCCGGACACCCTGGGCGTGATGGCGCCGGACGAGGTTTACGCCAGTTTTAGCGATATGTGCCAACGCTATCCCACGCTGCAGTTTGATTTCCATCCGCACAACGATTACGGTCTGGCGACCGCTAATGTTATGGCTGCGGTGCGCGCCGGGGTGAGTGCGGTGCACTGCACCATCAACTGCCTGGGCGAGCGGGCCGGTAATGCTTCGCTGGCAGAGGTTGCGGTAGTGTTGAAAGACAAAATGGCGCTGGAATTGTCCATCGACGAAAGTCATCTGGTGCGCATCAGCGAGATGGTGGAAAACTTTTCAGGTAAGCGCATTGCCGCCAACGCGCCGATCGTCGGCGCCGATGTGTTTACCCAAACCGCCGGTATTCATGCCGATGGCGACCAAAAAGGCGGCTTGTATAAGACAAAGTTGGGGCCGGAGCGGTTTTCGCGGATTCGCAGTTATGCGCTGGGCAAAATGAGCGGCAAGGCCTCGCTGAAAAAGAATCTGGAACAACTGGAACTAGATCTGTCGGAAGAAGACCAAAAGAAGGTGTTGGCGCGTATCGTCAGCATAGGCGATTCCAAACAAACCATTACAACCGACGATCTGCCGTTTATCATCGCCGATGTATTGGAAAGCAAGAGCTATCAACACATTAAATTATTGGCGTGTGCCATCAACAGTGGTCTGGATTTGCCTTCTACAGTCAGTTTGCGGGTCGAGGTTAAGGGCGACAAACATCAAGCCACAGGGGCAGGCAGCGGCGGTTTTGACGCCTTTATCGATGCGATCAGCAAAGTGCTGATTCATTATGACTATACCTTGCCGACGCTGGCCGATTATGAAATCCGCATCCCCAAAGGCGGCCATACTAGCGCGTTGACCGAATGTGTGATTACCTGGGATTGCGGCAATGAACTGCGTAAAAGCCGCGGCGTCCATGTAAATCAGGTATTTGCGGCGATTTTAGCCACGATTAAACTGATTAACATTCAGTTGCATGAGATGGCGGTAGTGCCTTAAAACCCGCTGTTTATGGTTCCCCTGCTCTATGTGGGAACCAAATTTGGACGCTCCAGCGCCGATACGCAAAGCGGTTTACGCTGCATTCGCTCGGAAGCGTTACAGCTTTAAGTTAAGTGAAAACCCCTTCTCCCGCCGGGAGAAGGTTGGGATGAGGGGATAAAAATAACGTTTTTTCCGTATTTATCCCCCTCACCCTAACCCTCTCCCAGAGGGAGAGGGGATATTTTTTTGGTTCCGATGCTCTGCGTGGGAACGATGTAACAGTATTTATAACCTTCACCTATAAAAGCGAAACCATGAAACACTATAAAATCGCAATATTGGCCGGCGACGGCATCGGCCCTGAAATTACCAAAGAAGCCGTAAAAGTGCTTAAAGTCATCGAAGAACGCAACGATGTAAGCTTTGAATTACTGCCAGCGTCTTTTGGTGCTTGCGCCTATTTTGAATCCGGCTCAGCCTTCCCGCACCAGACCAAAGCCATTTGCGACGAAGCTGACGCAATTTTGAAAGGCCCGATTGGTTTGAGCCACGAAGAGTCAAAACAAATCCCTATCGACGAACAACCAGAGCGTGGCGCCTTATTGCCGCTACGCCGTCGTTACAACACCTACGCCAACTTCCGGCCGGTGTCGCTGCCAAAATCGCTGGCGCATTTTTCGCCCTTAAAAGCGGAAATTATTGGCGAAGGTATTGATTTGGTCATCGTCCGCGAATTGGTTGGTGGCTTGTATTTTGGCGAGAAGGAAGCGGGTGTCAACGATGCCGGTTTGCGTTATGTGCGCGAAACTCTGGAATACGACGAAGCGCAAATTTTCCAAATCATGCAACAAGCTTTCAAACTGGCGCGTAAACGCCGTAAATTGCTGCACAACATTCATAAAAGCAACGTGCTGAAATCCAGCGTCTTGTGGAATGAAGTGATGGAAGAGGTGGCAAAAGAATATCCCGATGTGCAAGTGGTCAACATGCTGGTCGATGCGGCTGCTACCGCCTTGTGCCTTAAGCCGACCCAGTTTGATGTCATGGTCATGGAAAACATGTTTGGCGATATTTTAAGCGATCAAGGCGGCGGTATTTTGGGCTCGCTGGGCTTGATGCCTTCTGCATGTATTGGCCCAGACAAAGCCTACTACGAGCCATCGCACGGGTCTGCACCGGATATCGCCGGTAAAAATATCGCTAATCCTTATTCGATGATTGGCTCGGTGGCGATGATGCTGGAAAACAGCTTTGACATGGAAGCCGAGGCCAAAAATGTCTGGGCGGCCATGCAGGGCGTGTTTGCCGACGGTTATTCCACTGCAGATTTGTCAAAACCCGGTAGCGGCGTGACCATGATCAGCACCGACCAGTTCGGCGATAAAGTGGTTGAAAAGCTGCGCCAAATGCCAAAAGTTTAAACGCTAAAGCAGTAAATTAAGTTAGCAACATTAAGGCGGATACTCCATACGGTATCCGCCTTTTTTGTGAACTGCTCCGATAGGGTGCGGCGTGATGCTTACTTCGTGTAAGTCATAGCTGTCATTCGGGCCGCTTTTTTTACAAAAAAATGCTAGTCTTATTGCTTGAATGTCAGTGAGGTCGAGATTGGAACAGGATATAACAACAGATTTGAGCGTGTTGGAGAGTCATTTAGACGGCATGCTCAATCGTGTCCAGCACAATAGCCACACCTTGAAACGGCTGCAAAATTTTGAAATGCGGCTATTGGGCTTAACTTCACTGGTCGACATGATCGAATTTATCCTGTGCGAGACCAAAGCATTATTCGATCTGGATGTTGTCAGCCTGTGTCTGATTGATACAAAAAATGAAATAGCCGGTTATCTGGATGTCGATAACTACGATTTTAAAAGCCGGGAAGGGCTGGAGTTGGTCAGTAGCGAAGGCCAGTGGCAAAACAGTTTTGGCTTGTCTTATCAACCGTTTCTGGGTAGCTATCAAACCACGGTTTGCGAACAATTTTTCGCCGAATCCAATCAACAAAAACCCGCTTCGGTGGTCATTGCGCCGCTGATTCGGCGGGATAAATATTTAGGTTCGCTGAATCTTGGCAGTTTTCATAATGAGCGTTTTATTCAGGGCATGGCCACTGACTTTGTCGAGCATATCGCGTCGATAATCGGGATTTGCCTGGAAAACAACCTCAACGTCGAAACCATGCGCCGCACCAGTTTGGTTGATCCATTGACCGGCGTGAACAATCGGCGTTTTCTGGAACAACGTATAGAAGAAGAACTGGATCGTAGCCAGCGCACCCGCGAGCCATTGTCTTGCCTGTTTCTGGATATAGATTTTTTTAAAGGCATCAATGATCGCTACGGCCATCAGGCAGGCGACCATGTGTTGACGGTGGTGGCGGGTTTAATCAAAAAACTTTTACGCAATAACGATGTGTTGGCTCGTTATGGCGGTGAGGAGTTTGTGGCCTTGCTGTCGCAAAGCGACGAGAACACCGCTTCCGAGATTGCCGAAAGGATCAGATTAAGCATTGCCAATCTGCAACTGATCTATGCCGATCAAGCCATGCCGGTGACTATTTCGATAGGTGTGGCGACTTACCAGCCAAACCGCGCCTTAAAAAAACAAGTCGCAGAGATTGCTTTGCAACTGATTCAAACCGCCGATGCAGCGCTATACGAGGCCAAGCGCAAAGGGCGTAATCGGGTAGAAAGCGGCGGCTTGGTGTTGAGGTTGGAGAGCGAATAAATTCGCACCTACGGCTCTTAATTGGGTGGAGCTGGAAAAATTAACAATTCTCCTTCTCTCAGCGTACCTGCTGGGCTTAAAGGAGAAGGCGTTTTTGAATTGTTGGAAATTCACTTAAAACACAAAGGCATGATCAACCACAATCCTGCCATTCTCTTCCTTAAATACAGCTTCAGCGACCAGTTCGTCCGGGATCTTTGAAACATGCTGTTTCCAGACAACTGCTATCGAATCGGCCCTGCGAAACAAGTACACAAATTCACGGGTCGTAAAGTGGCCCCAGCGGGATTGGTAATCATTGCAAATCTGCGCAAGTTGCTCCGGCGACAGGTGGTGTTTTATGCGAGCTGAAAAATCTTGGGTGTGCTTGGCGTGATCGATTTCGCTGGAGCCTGTCATCAGGTTATCCATGATGGATTCTAGTATCTCGATTATGTCTGCGTCGATTTTGCTCAATAGTTTCATGTAGATTCTCCTTCATATTCCAGATGAATGCGGGCGTAATCACCGTCATCGGTGGCATGCGGTTTTCCGTTATCGCCAAGTCCTGTGACGGTGAGGTTATCATGGGGCGTTTTTCTTGACGCTGTCGAGCAAAAAATTTCGCTGATTTAGGCCACACTGCTAAATTCATTGCCGCATACCAGCAAGATAAACACTCAAACCGGCAGCAATGCGGACGAAATTAGCAGCGCCCAGATCTGCCTAATCAGTTCATGTTTTAAAGTTTCTAACAATTACCCGCAACTGATTAGCCAATTCCAGCAACTCATGGCAGGCTGCGGCAGTGTTTTGCGCACCCACCGATGTTTCCTGGGAAACATGGTTGATGTTACTGACATTGCGGTTTATTTCTTCCGCGACCGCCGTCTGTTCTTCGGCGGCTGTGGCAATTTGGTTGTTCATATCATTAATAGTAAAGATGCGCTCACTGATCGCGGTAATGCAGCCGCCCGCGGATGCGGCTTGTTCGACGCTGGAGGCGGCGCGTTTTCTACCGTTTTCCATGACTGATACTGCCTGTCTGGCGCGGTCTTGCAATCTTTCTATAGTTTTTTGAATTTCTAATGTCGAATTTTGGGTGCGGCTGGCCAGGGTTCTGACTTCATCCGCAACGACCGCAAATCCACGGCCTTGTTCCCCGGCGCGGGCCGCTTCGATGGCAGCGTTTAAAGCCAATAAATTGGTTTGCTCGGCAATGCCCTGGATCACGCTCAGTACTTGACCAATGCTGTTGCTGTCGTTTTCCAGTTCATGAATCACATTAGCAGCATTTTCAACTTCACACGCCAAGCTATTGATGCCGCTGACGGCTTGGGTAACGATATTTTTTCCCGCGGATGCTTCATGGTCAGCTGTTTCGGCGGCTCTTGAGGCCATGACTGCATTTTTGGCGACTTCTTGCACCGTGGATGTCATCTGCTTCATGGCGTTGGCAACCTGAGTGGTTTCCTGCAATTGCTGTTCTACACCTTGTTGCGTGGATTGGGTGATGACGGCTAGCTTGTTGGAAGCATTGGCTAATTGGTCGCTGGTTTCGCTGATTTCATCGACTGTTTTGGCGATTTTTTTCACAAAGGCGTTAAAACTGGAGGCTACCCAGGCAAATTCAGATTTGCCATGTGCCTTGAGGCGCGCGCTGAGATTCCCGTCGCCGCTGCAAATCGCCTGTAAGTTAAGCGCCAATTCGGTCAAGGGGCCGATAATGATGCGACTCATCACCAGGTAGCCGGTTAAACCGATAATTAACAGCGTTAGAACTAGGAACAGAATGGCATAGTAAATAGTTTGCTTTAGTTCGGTAAACGCCGTGCTGAAGGGCGTGATAATTTCAAACGCGCCATGTAAATCGCCGACGCGACGATTTTCCATTGGATAACCCAGCAAATCCTGACCTTGATCGTTACCCCATAAGGCTTTTGATGTATTGGGATTGCCATGGCAAAGTTCGCATTGCTTGACTATTTTGACCGGCCTGAAGTAGCGAATTTCCTGCGTTTCATCATCGACGACACTGTATTCGTTTAAAGCCGGATTGTCTTTAAAACGCTCCAATACTTGCCGTTCAATTTGATCGGGCATGTTCCTGGAGCTATTGCGCGGATTGAAAGCGGGCGCTTTGAAACGAAAACCGCCTTCGCGGGCTTTTTCTTCTATGACATCCCAGGCGTTGGCGGTGGGTACTGTGTCAAGTATCAAGGCTTTGCTGGCGGCGTGATCCTTATTTTGAATGGCATGTAATAACTGCTCTGGCGTGAAAAGGCCGTCATCCCATTTCTTGATGACGTTATCACGGATGGATTCAGAAATAAGCAGCAATTGCCTCGAAGACTCTATCTTGCCGTCTATCAGTTTTTGTTTTTCAACGCTTGAAAACACCAGCAGTAGCACCAAGCCGAGCAATGTCAACACCGCCATGGTTATTGCAACCACTTTGACGCCAACCGAATGCCAGTTCATCAAAAACATAGGTATCACCTGAATAGTTAAATTGTTATTTTGCTTAATATGAAAATCCAGGCGCGCCTGGGAGGGTACTGCACTGATCAGCGTGGATTGCCAACCCCTGATCTGATTAGCCTGGAAGGAGTGGCTTGATGGGATTGAGTGATGGCCATCTCAAACTGGCTTATCGGTACGGGGTGACCAAACAAATAGCCTTGAAACGCATCGCAACCAATCCGTTCCAGGCATATTCGTTGTTGTTGGGTCTCCACGCCCTCGGCGATGACATTCAACCCAAGATTGTGGCCCATACCGATAATGGTTTGGGCAATGATGGCGTCACTTGGATCGTCGATAATGTCGCGGACAAAACTCTGATCAATCTTAAGTTGGCTGAGCGGTAGCTTTTTTAAGTAACTCAGCGACGAATAGCCAGTGCCAAAGTCGTCCATGGAAAACAGCACGCCGAATGACTTGAGCTGTTGCATTTTTTCGATGGTATCGTCAACGTTGTGCAGCACCAGGCTTTCAGTCAATTCCAGCTTGAGTTTGGCGGGATTGGCGCCGGTTTTTTTGATGATCTGACGAATCTGCTCTACAAAGTCCGGTTGACGAAACTGTCTGGCACTGACGTTGACGGCCAGTATCAGGTCCTGGGTAAGCGAATTTTCTGACCATTGCTGCAACTGTTCACATACCATCTGGATGACCCAGGTGCCAATCGGTATTATCAGCCCGGATTCTTCTGCCAGCGGTATGAATTCTGCAGGAGAGACCATGCCTCTTTGCGGGTGTTGCCAGCGCAGTAAAACCTCGGCACTAAACAGCTTGCCGTTTTTATCGATTTGCGCTTGGTAATACAGGCTAAATTGGTCTTGGGCCAAGGCATGCCGCAGATCAAACTCAAGCAACACGCGGGATTCCAGCAAGGCCTGCATGTCCGGATCAAAGAAGCACAAGGTATTCCGGCCGGCGTCTTTCGCCTGATATAGCGCGGCGTCGGCGCGTCTGAGTGTGTCGTCAAAGGAATTATTAATCTCATCAAACAGGGCGATGCCGACGCTGATGGAACTGAGATACTCTTTGCTGTCGATCAAAAATACGGCGTTGATGATGCTGAGCAGTTTTTGGGCGATTTCTTCGGCATTGCTTTTGGCTTGGTATTCATCACCACCCAGATTCTCAAGCAGCACAATAAACTCGTCACCACCCAGCCGGGCAACCGTATCGCCCTGGCGGATGCAGGCTTTTAGACGCTCGGCGATTTCAAGCAGTAATTGATCGCCGGTTTGATGGCCAAATGTGTCGTTAATGGTTTTGAAATGGTCGACGTCTATCATTAACACCGCGCCAAACTGATGATTGCGTCGGCTATTGTTCAAAGACAGTTGCAAACGGTCTTGTAGTAAGCGGCGGTTAGGCAGATTGGTGAGTGGGTCGTAATACGCCAGTCGGTGAATGGCCTCTTTGGCTTCTTTGTGTTCGCTAATGTCCGTAAAAGCGGCGACATAATTGCTGACGTTGCCATTGGCACCAGTGACGACGCTGATGGTCAGCCATTTGGGATAAATGTCACCGTTTTTGCGTCTATCCCATACTTCGCCTTGCCAAAATTTTTCGCGGCGCAGCGCTGCCCACATGTCGCGATAAAACTCTTTACCGTGGCGGCCGGACTTTAATATAGATGGTTTGCGACCAATCACTTCGTCGGTTCGATAACCGGTCAGGCGGGTAAAGGCATTGTTGACGCGGAGGATGATGTTATTGGCATCGGTAATCATGATGCCTTCTTGCGCTTCAATAGCGGTTTCGGCAATGCGTAACTGGCTTTCCGCCCAGCGGATATTAGTGATATCCCGGCTCAGCACTACCATGCCTTTGCGTTGGCCGTCTTCAAAGTAGATCGGGGTTTTGCGTACTTCAACTTCAATAATGCGGCCTTCATCGTTAGGGATATGGTCTTCAAACACGATCAGATGCTTGGCAGCCCAAACGGCTTCTTCATTGGAAAATAGCTTCATATGCTTTTCCAGCAGAGCGGGCTGTTGGCAGGCTAAATCCAAATAGGTTTTGCCTTGCCAATCCAGATCGTTGAGCCGGTAAAGATGTTTGGCATGCTCATTGGCAATCAATAAACGTCCGTCGCCGTCTTTAAACAAGATGGCATCTGGAATGGCTTCGATCAGGCTAATCAATTGTTGGCTAAGCACTTTTAAACGGCTTTCGCTCTCTTGCAATTCCTGCTGCAGCTTGGTGCGAATGCGGATTTCTGTTTCAAGCTGTTGATTACTCGGTAGTTTAATTGCGATAGGGATCAATTTGATCAGAGAAATGGCCGCAGTGACCGATACGGTAGCGGTTAGAGTTTTAATTGCTGCATCTATCCAGTATAAGGGCTGCCAGATCAGGACTATAGACATCAAATGCGTGGCGCCACAAGACAGAATAAAGGCGCTGAACATCCAATACATGCGGCGGAATTTCAGATCTTTACGTTGAGCCACAACGTAAGCCAGACCAAGGGCTATAGTCGAATAAGCTGCTGCGATCAGCGTGTCGGAAACGATATACGCCCACAGCAGGCCGGGCGTCCATTTGATGCAAAAGCCGTGCGGCATCATATCGCCGATGTTAAACATATCTAGCCAAAGCATGTGCATAACTCTATCTCGCCGACTTATCAACTTGCATGGCTGCTATCTGGGATTTACTGCCCGGACAATGTTGAGCAAATTCCCGCTCGTTGTCCTCCAGGCAGGTATTGCAAATCTGGGCGATAAGCGAGTGATTGTGGCTAAAATATTTATCGAAGCTGCCGGTTTCAAAAATGGCGACCAGATCAGCACCACAATGCCGTAAATTGATCTGCAAATTGCCCGGCATCCAATCCGAAAGCAAAGACAAAGTCGC
>CAIOHN010000256.1 GCA_903858105.1 uncultured Pseudomonadota bacterium
AGCCTGTTTACGTATATCGCGCTGGGTATCATGGTTTTGCTGCTTGGTCTGGCCGCCTGGTGGATAGGGTGGCGTGAACCCCCATTCCCGGAGGGCTTGGTGCAAGCCAATGGTCGCATTGAGGGTGATCATTACACCGTATCCGGCAAATGGCCGGGCAAAGTGGTGGAATTGCTGGTGCGGGAAGGCGATTGGGTCGACCAGGGGCAGATCATGGTCGAGCTGGATGATGTGCAAACCACCGCCAAACTGAACCAGGCAAAATCGGCTGTAGAGGTGATGAAGGCACAGCTCAAGGCGGCGCAAACCTCGTTAAGCGTGTTCAAAAAAAATGTGCCGTTAAAAATCGCTACCGCCAAAGCAGGGGTTAATCATGCCAATGCCGAACTAAGCGCCAGCCAGGCCACTGAACAACAAACACTCAAAGATGCCGAGCGCTTTCAAGCCTTGCTGCTGAACGAAACCGTGGAAAAACGCCGCAGCGAACAAGCCGATCTAAGCTGGAAAGTCGCCCAGGCCCAACAACGCACGGCTCAGGCCGCCAGAACTCAAGCCGAAAAATTGCAAGCCGAAGCCGAGCTGGGTTGGGATCAAATCAACGCCAAAACCAGTGAAGTTGAATCGATTGCAGCGCAATTGGCGCAAGCCCAGTCCGCGCAAGCCGAAGCGCAAAGCGTCATCAACGACTTGGTGATTCAGGCCCCAGCCAGCGGCATGATAACCACCCGCATAGTCGATAACGGCGAAATCGTTGCGGCTGGTAGTCCGTTATTTGATATCGTCGATCTGGATAAGCTGTATTTGAAAGTGTACGTGCCGGAAAAAGAAATCGGCAAGATCCATTTAGGGCTGCCCGCGCAAATTTACACCGATGCCTACCCGGATAAACCGTTTGCGGCGGTGCTGCGTTACATCGCTTCCCAGGCCGAATTCACCCCCAAAGAAGTCCAAACCCCGGATGAACGGGTCAAACTGGTGTATGCCGTTAAATTGTATTTGCAGGACAACCCGGAGCATAAACTGACGCCCGGCTTACCCGCCGATGCGGTGATCCGCTGGCAAGAGGAAAGCCCATGGGCGAAGCCGCGCTGGTGAACGACGAGCCGGTTATCGTCATCAGCGGCTTGAGTAAAACCTATAAAAACACAGTAGCAGTCAATGCCGTCAGCTTAAGCGTGCAGCGCGGCGAAATCTATGGATTGATAGGCCCGGACGGCGCGGGCAAAAGCAGCTTGATGAAAACCATCGCCGGTGTGCTGTCGTTTGAACAAGGTAGCTTGAAAGTATTTGAAGTCAACATAGATTCAGAAGCCGCCGCCGAAAAAATCAAGGGTCGGCTGGGATTCATGCCGCAAGGGCTGGGTTTGAATTTGTATGGGGATTTATCGATTGCAGAGAATATCGATTTTTTTGCCCAACTGCGGCAGGTATCACCCGAGCAACTGACCGAACGCAAGGACAAATTATTGGCGATGACCCGCTTGGAACCGTTTCGAGATAGACCGATGAAAAACCTCTCCGGCGGCATGAAACAAAAGTTGGGATTGATTTGCACGCTGATCCACAACCCGGAACTGGTGATTTTGGATGAACCCACTACCGGTGTCGATCCGGTTTCGCGACGGGATTTTTGGGCCATCCTCGCCGAGCTGTTGCGCGAACACGGCATGACAGCGCTGGTTTCCACGGCTTACATGGACGAAGCAGCCCGGTTCCACCGTTTATCATTGATGTATAATGGCCAAATGCTGGCCGATGGTGAACCGGACGCCATTTGCGCCCAGGCCCAAGGCAGCATGGTGGAATTGACTGCCGATACGCAGCCCGAAGTGCTCAAGCAACTGAAACCGCAGTTTCCCCAACTGGAAGCCATAGGCGACAAAATCCGGGTGTTTGTGGATAAGCATGCGGTGGATGACGCCATCAATGCTGTGACCGATCAGCTCGGCGGGCTGAAGACCAACACCATCAAGTCTTATCCTGCCGAATTGGAGGATGCGTTTATTGCCTTGCTGCGGCAGGGTTCGTTAAAAGAATCTACTCAAGACAATGACATTGCCCGCTTTGATCGGCCAGTAGCCAATGATAAATCCATAGCCATCGAAGCCAAGCAACTATGCAAGGATTTTGAAGCCTTTCATTCGGTCGACCACATCAATTTTCAGGTCAAACAAGGTGAAATATTTGGTTTGCTGGGCGCCAATGGCGCCGGTAAAACCACCGCCATCAAGATGCTGACCGGCATTTTGCCGCCCAGCGCCGGTGAAGGCCATGTGGCCGGTGCCGACATGCGCAACGCCGCGCAGACCATTAAGGAGCGCATTGGCTATATGTCGCAGGCTTTTTCGCTGTATCTGGATTTGACCGTTATGGAGAATATTCGGTTGTACGCCAGTATTTATGCAGTGCCGCGCTCCATACTCAAACAACGCCTGGATTGGGTGATACAGATTGCCGGTTTGGCGGCAGCCACTGAAGAATTGGCTGGCAGTTTGCCGATGGGTGTGCGGCAACGATTGGCGCTGGGTTGTGCGTTAGTGCATCAGCCGGGGGTATTGTTTCTGGATGAGCCGACTTCCGGCGTCGATCCGGTGGGGCGTCGGCATTTCTGGGAAATTCTGGTGCATCTGGCCCGCGTGGAACAAGTCGCTATTTTAGTCACCACCCATTACATGAGCGAAGCCGAACATTGTGACCATTTGGCGTTGATGTATGCCGGGCGCGTGATCGCCGACGACACCCCCGGCAACATGATACAGGCGCTGCAAGACGAAGCCGGTCAATTGCTGATCATCAGCACCGACCAACCCCTGCCAGCTTTGACATGTCTGGAACAAGCCGATTTCAAAGGCGTGGCCTTGTTTGGTAAATACATCCACCTGCTGGCGGTTGATGTGAATGCCGCCGAAAAGCAGATTCGCGAATTGCTGTCTAAACAATCCATCAACTTGCTAACGTTGAGCGCTGAAGCGCCCACGCTGGAAGATGTGTTTGTGTATCGGGTGTTAGCCTTGGAAAATCAGGCCAAGCCATGAATTTAACCCGGGTTTGGGCGGTGACATACAAAGAGTGGCGGGAGATTTTGCGCGACCGGCTGTTTTTTGCGATGGCCTTTTTATTGCCATTGGGGATTTTTTTGGTGCTGGGCTATGGCATTTCGTTTGATGTCGAAAAAATTCCCTTTGCGGTGCTGGATCAGGATCGCAGCGCCATGAGCCGGGATTTTTTGCATCGGTTTATGGATTCGCGTTACTTTGATTATCAAGGCCATGTACAAACCGAGCGTGAACTCGATCCACTGCTGGCCAATAGCGATATCCGCTTTGCGATTATCATCCCGCCACGCTTTCAGGAACAATTAATGGCTGGTCAGGCTACTTCGGTACAAAGCCTGATCGACGGGGTTTTTCCGTATCGAGCGGAAGTATCCAAAGGCTATGTCTCGGCGATCATCGCCAATTTCAACGCGCAGTCGCTGGCGGGTTATTTAGGGGCCAAACGCGGCATCAGTCGCGAACAAGCCATGGCCCAGGTTGCGCCGCTCCGCCTGGAGTCACGTTATTTATATAACCAGGCCTTGCGCAGTCAATGGTCTATCTCGTCGGGTTTGATGATGCTGGTGTTGATGGTGACGCCGCCGTTTTTGACGGCGTTGGGCGTGGTGCGGGAAAAGGAAAACGGCTCTATTTACAATATTTACGCTTCAACCATCAGCCGCAGCGAATTCATTTTGGGGAAATTTTTGCCGTATTTGCTGATTTCCTGCCTGAACACGCTGATTTTGTGGTGGGTGGTGATGAATGTATTTGGCACGC
>CAIOHN010000257.1 GCA_903858105.1 uncultured Pseudomonadota bacterium
CAAATGGCTTATGAATTACATAAACTGGATAGCTTGCCGCCCCCAAATATAGCAAAAACTTGTCCCATCGGGTTTGAAACGGGCGGGATGCGATCAGCACACAGAAAGGAAATACAAGCCCGACGATGCCAATATCAATTAACCAGTTTAATGTAACCGCATCTGGACTAGCTAGCAACCCACAAATCAGAATCACCGCATACCAAGGCGATACAAAATCACTTACAATTTTACTTAACACTTCATAGTAACGATATAAAAATAGTCCGCTAAATATGCCAAATATAGAACGGACGAAACCGGCGAATATCGATTGCGGACTAACAGGCTGTTGATTTTATCTCCCCTGCAAGCCCCATTGATTCGTTGAGCTGGAAACGAGATTATCTAATAAGATATTGTTTTTAATGATAAAATTGTTTTATTCCAAATATATTGCATTGATCTCATGCGCGGCGCCGACATTACCCAAGAACAACTATTCAGTTACCGAACCCTGGAAAGCCGGATTCCCAAAAAGCATCCGCTACGCAAACTGCGCAAAGTGGTTGATCTGTTGCTTGCCACGCTGAACGACGAGTTCGACGCACTCTACGCCCGTCGCGGTCGGGACTCCATTCCCCCGGAACGCCTGCTCCGCGCCAGTTTGTTGCAAGCCTTGTTCTCTATCCGCTCGGAGCGGCAACTGGTGGAACATATCGACTTTAACCTGCTGTACCGCTGGTTCGTCGGCTTGACGATGGACGACGCCGTGTGGGATCACTCCACCTTTAGCGCTAACCGCGACCGCTTGCTGAACGAGCGCATCAGCCGCTTGTTCTTCGAACGGGTGTTGGCCTTGGCGGAGTGGAAGAAACTGATCTCCGACGAGCATTTCTCGGTGGACGGCACGCTGATTCAAGCCTGGGCCTCGCATAAAAGCTTCGTGAAGAAAGACGGTTCGACCCCGCCGCCGGAAGATGGCGGCCGCAATCCCACGGTCAACTTCAAGGGCGAGAAACGCAGCAACGACACTCACGCCTCGACCACCGATCCCGATGCCCGGCTGTACAAAAAGAGCGAGGGCGACAAGTCTCAACTAGCTTTCCTCGGTCACGCCTTGATGGAGAACCGTAACGGCCTTGTCGTCGATGTCGAAGTCACTCAGGCCACTGGCACCGCGGAACGCGAGGCGGCTCACGCCATGGTCAAACGCACAATCCACAAACCCGGCGCGACCTTGGGCGCGGATAAGAATTACGATACGCAGGATTTTGTCGCCAAGTTACGCCAGAGCAAGGTCACGCCGCATGTCGCCAGCAAAGACAAAGGCTCCGCTATTGACGGCCGCACCACCCGACACGATGGTTACCGAAAAAGCCTCAAAATCCGCAAGCGGATCGAAGAAGTCTTCGGCTGGGCCAAAACCGTCGGCCCGCTGCGGCAAACCAAATTCAGGGGCTTGAAGAAGGTTGCCGCGCAAACGATTTTTACCTTTGCCGCTTATAACCTGACGCGGATGGGCGCTATTTTCGGTTGGCGTTACAGTACCGCCTAGGCGCTCGTGCGCCTGAAATCCGCCAAAAGGCGGAATTTAACGCCCTTCGGGGCGAATATAATCGGCTAAAACCGAGTTTTGAGGCCTAATCAGGCTTCCAGAACCGCCAAAGCCTCAAAAATGGGCATCGAAACCGAAGGTATGCTGGCAAATTTCAACAGCCTGTTAAGGGCATACGTCTGTCCATCCAGATGAGGTGTGGATGCCAGCTCTGGAATAACTCCACACCATGCTTGCCGTTCTTGGCTACCTTGACCATAACCCCCACCGCTTCCATCAGTTGCGTCAGCAGTAATTGATTTTCCAGTTGA
>CAIOHN010000258.1 GCA_903858105.1 uncultured Pseudomonadota bacterium
CGCAATTTACCGAGCCTTCCGACATGTTTGGCCAGAAAATCACCCGAGTGAATTACACTTACGACGTTTATGACCTCCCTGCTTGGGCAAAATCACCTGAAGTCAACTCTGAAATTGATACCTTGAAAGCGGACGCCGAATCCGACAAAACGCCAATTAATGCATTAGACGCGCTAATTCTTACAAACAAGGGCTGGGTACATGAAAAGTTATTTAAGCAACAACCCTATTAGCCTCGCCTAACTCCTGCAGATAGGCCGAATCACTCTATCAAAGGCAATCCACCGTAGGACCTCCAGCGGTGGATGCAACTTTGCCTCTAACCACCCTATCGAATCTCAAACCCCTCAAAATGCTCACCAGCATGATAAGGACTGACAATGACTTCGCTGACTTTAGCCAAAATCGGGCCTTTTTGACACCAATCCACCAGCTTTTGCAAATCTGCCGCATCACCGGTAGCGACGATTTCCACGCTGCTGTCCGGCAAATTTCTGACAAAGCCCGACAGATTACGTTTGACCGCCTGCTTTTGGGTATACACCCGAAAGTACACACCCTGCACCCGACCTTTAACGATAATTTGTAACCCCTGACTCATCGGCTGATTCTCCAGCAATAATGAATCTTGGCATCCCGGGCAAAATCCTCAGGAATGGTTGTCGCGCTGATGTCTTCTACAGTCAATTCCTGCAATGCGGCATGATCCAGCTTGAAACGGCGGAAGTTGGTGGAAAAATATAATATCCCGCCCGGTGCCAACAATGCCGCCGCGTTACGCAGCAATTGCTGATGATCGTTTTGAATATCAAAAGCTTCCTCCATTTTCTTGGAGTTGGAAAAAGTCGGCGGGTCCAGAAAAATCAGATCAAATTGCGGCTTATCCTTGGCCCCGGCTTGCTCGGCCAGCCATTCCAGACAGTTGGCCCGCAACAATTTATGATCGCCGCGAATATCGTTCAAGGCAAAATTGCGCTTGGCCCAATCCAGGTAGGTATTGGACATATCCACCGTGACGCTGGACGCCGCGCCACCCATCGCTGCATGCACGGAGGCGCTACCGGTGTAGGCGAACAGATTTAAAAAACGCTTACCTTTGGCCTGCTGCTGAATCAGCAAACGTATCGGCCGATGATCCAGGAACAGGCCGGTATCCAGATAATCCTCGAAATTAACCCAAAACTTGCAGCCACCTTCTTCGACCACATGAAAGCGGCCGGACTCGCCTTGCTTTTCGTATTGATCGGTATTTTTCTGCTTGCGACGAATTTTTAAGAACACCTGTTCTTTAGGAATACCCAGCACTTTAGGAATTTCCACCATCGCTCCAGCCAGACGCTGATTGGCTTTGGCCGGATCAATGGTCTTGGGCGATTCGTATTCCTGCACGTTTACCCACATTTGCTCGCCTTGATACACATCCACCGCCACCGCATATTCCGGCAAATCGGCGTCGTAAAGTCGGTAGCAATACACATTGTGCTGTTTGGCCCATTTAGCGATTTTTTTCAGATTTTTGCGCAAGCGATTGGCAAACATCTCGGCCTGATTATCCGGTTGTTCGGCTTCGGTACGTCGGCTGATTTGTTCGATGCGTTCTTCCTGGGATTTGGCTTTAGGCTCAAAAAACGCCCTGTCCTCGATATTAAAGCGCAACAATTTGCACTCTAACGCGCCATTAAACAAGGTAATCGGTTTTTGCGAACGCACACCCAGTCTAAATCCCAGCTCTGGATTACTGATAATCATCGCCACTTGCCAACCTACAAAGCGGCTTTTCAACACCTCGCCAAAATGCCGATAAAGCTCGGAGGTTTCGGCTTCGTCGCCCAAACGTTCGCCGTAAGGCGGATTACAGGCGATTAAACCTTTCGGCCAGCTTTCTGCGGCAGCGGCATCGGCAATGTCGCGTTTTTCGATATGAATTTTGCCTTGCAAACCGGCGTTTTCCACATGCTGTAAGGCTGTAGCCACGGTGCGTCTGTCTTGATCAAAACCGACGATCACCGGCATGTTGCTCAAGCCGACATCGCGGCGCTGTCTGGCCTCGTCTAACAGGCTTTGCCACAGCGCAGGATCGTGTTTTTTCCAGCCGCTAAAGCCAAAATAATCGCGCTGCAAGCCTGGGGCTATATCACCGGCAATTAAAGCGCCTTCTAGCAGCATGGTGCCGGAACCGCACATCGGGTCTAACAACGAACCACCCTCGGCGGCGATCTTGGGCCAACCGGCGCGCAGCAAAATCGCCGCCGCCAGGTTTTCTTTAATTGGCGCGGCGATGCTGATGTCGCGATAACCGCGCTTGTGCAAACTTTCGCCGGATAAATCCAAACTTAATTGCGCTGTTTCGTTATGCAGATAGACGTTGACGCGGATACTGGGTCTATCAGTATCAATATTCGGGCGCTTGTTAAACTTGGTACGCATCTGATCGACGATGGCATCCTTAACTTTTAACGCCCCAAAGTGGGTGTTGTTAATCGCCGGATTGTTCTTGCTGCTGAACGACACAGCCAGACTATCGTCGGGTTTGATGTGTTCGAACCAGTTAATCTTTTTAACGCCGTCGTACAAGTCTTGCTGGGATTTGACTTCAAAACTGCTCAAGGGCAGAAACACCCGGTTGGCGGTGCGCGACCAAAGACATACCCGGTACGCCAAGGCCAGATCACCTTCAAAGGCAACGCCAGCCATTTTTTCGCGCACATTTTGGCCGCCCAGTGCTTTGATTTCGTTGGCAAGAATGCCTTCCATCGCTTTAGGCGTGGTGGCGAAGAGTTGGTATTGGGTCATGGTAGGCGACTGACTGGGTACTGAGGGTTGGGTAGGATACTAGAAATGCGGGATTCTCGCGGCGGGTTTTTTGAATTACAGAACTGCGATTAAAAAATCCGGTCTATATTGCTATCGCATTAGCACACTCGTAATCTACCAGAAACGCCTATCGGCATATTCTGGCGACCACGACTTCAATAGCATTCCAAAAAGGCGTGTCCTGCTAGATCGCAATGCCAGGCGCGATAGTTGCAGCCTTTGAACATCCTGAAGGCTTGTAAACACGCTCGGTTGATGCAGGATTTGCGGCAAGCTTATTAGCCGGGCGGATTGGCCGTGCAACAAAATTGCCACCGCAGTTGGGACATATCCCGTGGAGAACAGTTTCTACACAAGACGCGCAAAAGGTACACTCGAACGAGCATATCCGCGCCTCGACAGATTCGGGTGGAAGCGCTTTCTCGCAACACTCGCAGGATGGTCGTAGCTGTAGCATCTCAAACTCCCAATCTATTAAGATTAAGCAGGACCGTAGGCTGGGTGGAGCAACGCGAAACCCAGCAGATGGCGTGAAATAACTGAGACTTTTGCATGCAAATTGATCTTTGAAGCTGGGTTTCATTATCATTCAACCCAGTTTGCTTAAGCAAACCCAGCGCGAC
>CAIOHN010000259.1 GCA_903858105.1 uncultured Pseudomonadota bacterium
CGCTGCGAATTTTTTCACGGTCAGTGTTTTCAGGTCGAAAAAATTCGATGCTGTTTGCCAAGCAAACCGTCTATCTGGCGAACGCGTGGTTTGCTTGGTAAACTGGCTTATTTCACGCAAATAATTTAAGGAAATATTGTAAATGTGACGGCGCGTACTATTATGCCTACACGCTGTAGTGATTTTCTTACGTTGTTCTGAGTAAATGCGTTCTTTATAGGGCAAACCCCGACACCATATTGCGATGGCACAGTCCCAATCAATCATAAAAACACCCACAGGCATTATTGGCCTTGACGAAATCACCTTTGGGGGATTGCCCACCGGTAGGCCGACCTTAGTCATTGGCAATGCCGGTACCGGTAAGACTTTGATGGCCATGGAGTTTGTGTTGCGGGGTATTGAGCGACATAACGAAAATGGCGTGTTCATTTCCTTTGAAGAAAGCCCTGAGGAATTGATCCAAAATACTTTTTCGTTGGGGTTTGATCTGGCGGATTACCAAGCCAAAAATAATTTGGCCATCAAACACATCGATCTAAAGGCGGATTCTTCGACCGAAGCCGGCGATTACGATTTGGAAGCGTTGTTTATTCGGTTTGATGCGGCCATTCGATCTGTCAATGCCAAGCGGGTTGTGATAGATGCTGTCGAAAACCTGTTTGCAGCCTTTTCTGATACACGAACCATTCGGATTGAGTTTCAACGCCTGATGCGCTGGCTAAAAGAGCGCGGTGTTACGGCGATTATCACCACCGAAAGAGGTACGACAGCCTTAACCCATCACGGTATTGAAGAATACATCTCCGACTGCGTCATCCTGCTAGACAATCGCGTCGAGAACCAGATTTCCATACGCCGTTTACGCATTGTTAAATATCGCGGCTCTGCGCACGGTAGTAACGAATACCCATTTCTAATGGAAACGGGCGGGTTTAAGGTTATGCCGGTAACCTCGCTGGGCTTGGCACATAGTGTCAGTAAAAATCGGGTATCCAGCGGCGTTGTTGAATTGGATGCTATGTTGGGCGATCAGGGTTTTTACGAAGGCAGCTCTATTTTAGTGAGTGGCATGAGCGGGAGTGGCAAAAGCAGTTTGGCCGCCCATTTTGTCAATGCTGCCTGCCGCCGGGGTGACAAATGCGTGTATGTCGCATTGGAAGAATCGCCCGAGCAAATAAAACGCAATATGCTTTCGATAGGTATTGATCTCAATCAATGGGTAGACGCCGGTTTGTTGACATTTTTTGCCAGTAGGCCCAATAGTCAAGGCTTGGAGGCGCATTTATTACAGCTTTACAACACCATTCGGGAATATCAACCCCGTGTTGTAGTCGTTGACCCGATTAGCGCTTTTACCTCCAGCGCCAGCCTGACGGATATAAAAATCTTGTTGATTCGACAATCGGATTTACTGAAAAGCCATGGCATTACCACGATGTTTATCAACCTGACCGACAATCAGGATGTTTATGCGACTGACACCGCTGTTTCATCGCTGATGGACGCCTGGATTTTCTTGCGCAACCTGGAAGCCAGCGGCGAGCGCAGCCGAACGCTTTATGTGTTAAAGGCCAGAGGGATTGCCCATTCCAACCAAGTTCGTGAATTTATCATGACCAGTCAAGGCGTTAGGTTGATTGATGTGGCGCTGGATGAGCAAGGACATGTGTTAATTGGTGCGGCCCGGCAATTTAATCTGGCACGGATTAACGGTAATATTAAGGCCCAAGTTGAAAGTGTCGCCTCTCGTCGGGCCTTGTTGGAAAACAAACGAAAAAGCATGGAAGCCAAAGTCGTGGCCTTACGCTCCGAATTTGAAGATGAGATACGCAGTTTAGAGTCCGATATTTTGAATGAAGAACAGCGCATTCAAAAGGACGCCAATGAATTAGCCAATATTGTCAAACTGCGTAATTTTCAAAAGAGCGATGAATGAATACTAACTTTCCCTCGGATTCTGTAGTTTCATTAGAAGCCAGCATTGGCCCGCCTTGGCAGTTACGCTTGTATATTGTGGGGCAAGCGCCAAAGTCGTTGGCCGCCAACATTAATCTCAGAGCGATTTGCGAACTATATTTACCACAGCAATACCGCATAGAAGTCATAGACTTACTCAATACCCCCGAAGCCGCCGAGTTGGATCATATCGTCGCGGTGCCTACCACCTTAAAACTCAACCCGCTCCCGTTAGCCCGCGTTATCGGCGACCTTAGAGATTTTGAAAAAGCCCGCTTAGGATTAGGGATCGCTTTAATAGAGTCGACGAGCGACTATGACATTACCCAATGATCCGCAAAATCCAACGGGTAATCCATTCGATGATCTGGATAGCGTTGACGCGTTTATTACCGGTTCAAAAATCCAGTTAAACGACCACGTCGTAGAAACTTATAGGGCGTTTTTAAGCGCCATGCCCGAAGGTGCCGCGACCTTATCCAATGATGGTTTGGTGCTGCATTGCAATCCCAAACTGTTGCAAATGTTGGGAAAATCATCCTCTGAAATTATCGGTATGCCATTCCATGAATGGTTGACACCGGAAGCGCGACTACGCTTTGTAAAAATGCTGGAGGATCAACAAATCCTGGTCATGGATTTGGAGCTACAGCGGTTTGGCGACGGCATTGTACCAGTGCAACTTTCGGCAAATCGGCTAACGGTAGAAGGTATGAGTTTGGTTTGTCTGGTAGTGGTGGATTTAAGCGAACGCCGCAAGCTAGAACTCGAAAGGCATAAGTTCGTGTCATTAGCCGATAACAGCGAGGATTTTATTGGCATTTGCGATCAAAGCATGGTGTTCCACTATATCAACCCGCACGGGCTCAGAATGATGGGGCTTGGCGACTTGGAGCAGGCTACCGCGATTCATCTACAAGAGTTTTACTTCCCAGAAGATCAGGATTTTATTTTCGAAGAATTTTGCACCAAAGTGCAAAATCAAGGTTTGGTGGAAATTGAAATACGCTTCCGGCATTTTAAAACAGGATCTGCCATCTGGATGTTGCAGAGTATTTTTGCCATCCAGGATTCTCAAGATAACTTGGTGGGCTATGCCACCATCAGTCGCGACATTACGGTGCGCAAATATGTCGAAGATCGCTTAAGGCTGACCTCCAAAGTGTTTGATAACTCTTTGGAAAGCGTGATTATCACCGATGCCAATCGGATTATTGTCGAAGTCAACAATGCGTTTTGCAAAATGACTGGCTATAGCCGTGAGGATGCTTTAGGCAAAAACCCTCGCTTCCTGAAAGCCGGTGGTCAATCCGAAAAGCTATATAAGGATATGTGGTCATCAATCGACAACTTAGGCTACTGGACAGGCGAAGTCACTAACAGGCGTAAAACCGGCGAAGAATATGTCGAGTGGATATCCATTTCTGCGGTGCGAGATGAGAAAGATACCTTGTGCTACTACGTGGGTATCGCGACCGACATTACCGTTTTCAAACTCCATCAAAAGCAACTGGAGCGCATTGCCCATTTTGATGTGTTAACCGAAATTCCAAACCGGGTTTTACTTATCGATCGCTTGAAGCAAGCCATAGCTCAGACACAGCGCGAGCAAAAAATGCTGGCGGTTTGCTATCTGGATTTAGATGGTTTTAAGCCCATCAACGATAAATTGGGCCATGACGTCGGCGATCAAGTGCTGATGTTAATTGCCAAGCGTATTCAACAAACCATCCGCACCTCCGATACCGTCGCGCGTATTGGCGGCGATGAATTTGTGGTGTTATTGATGGGGCAGGAAAAACTCGACGAATGTATTTTAAGTCTGCATCGCTTATTGGATAGTATCGCCAAGCCTATTCAAATTCAGGATCAATACTTTAACGTCACAGCCAGTATAGGCGTCACACTGTTTCCTAAAGACGACTCTGATCAAGACGCCTTATTACGCCACGCCGATCAGGCGATGTATATCGCCAAGCAATTAGGTAAAAACCGCTACTGTTTATACGATTCGACTCAAGAACAAAAAGTCAGGTCTCGCCTGGAAACACTGCAACGCATTCAGGAAGCGCTAAAGAACAAGGAATTTGTGCTTTATTATCAACCTAAAATTGAATTGGAAAATTTACGTCCGATCGGTGTGGAAGCGCTAATTCGTTGGCAACATCCTGAGCAAGGTTTGCTGCCGCCCAGCGCATTTATGCACTTGATAGAGGGCGTTGATCTGGAGATAGAAATAGGCGAATTTGTCATCCAAGAAAGCTTGAAACAAGTGAATGCCTGGCATGCCGAAGGGGTGTCGGTTGAAATGAGTATCAATATTGCAGCCAAGCACCTGCAATCCTGGGATTTTGTCAAAAAACTACAACATGCGCTAAATCTATATCCGGCATTGCCGCGTGGGGTATTGCAAATCGAAGTGCTGGAAACTGCAGCATTAGAGGATATTTCCAGAGTTCAAACCATTATCGAAGCCTGCCGCAGCATCGGCATCAGCTTTGCGCTGGATGATTTTGGTACCGGCTACTCAACCCTGACTTATTTACGAAATTTGCCTGCAGATACCTTAAAGATCGATCAAACCTTTGTGCGCGACATGCTGGTCGATGCCGGTGATCTGGCCATCGTCCAAGGTATTATCGCCCTAGCCAATACCTTTAAACGCAAAACCGTAGCGGAAGGTGTGGAAACGATCGAGCACATTCGCGCCTTAAAAGATTTGGGCTGTCAACATGGCCAAGGCTACGGTATCGCCAGACCCATGCCTGCGGATGATTTTCCGCATTGGGTCAGCAAGTGGAGCAAGGCCGAGTGTAGTTAAGGCTCATCAGGCAGATCAAAGATTGTAGGTCTGCGCATAGGCACATTATCGCGTTTGATCCGCTTGCAGGCTAAATACATGGGCTTTAGAGAGCCGAAGCAAGCATTTCAAGTCGATATAAACCCAGCCAGATTGAGTTCGTCGATTCGGCCAATCGCTGGCGATTTTCAACAGCCTGCTAGGGCGCATACAGGGCACAGGGCTAAAAAGCGGTTTGGGGGGTAAATGTCAAAATGGCGCGCCCGAGAGGATTCGAACCTCTGGCCTCAGCCTCCGGAGGGCTGCGCTCTATCCAGCTGAGCTACGGGCGCAATGCGATTTGCGGTAAAGCAGTACAGTCATTTCGGTCAAGCGGTGTTGACCCTTACCCTAAAGCCCAAAATCCGGTCGACTGTTTCCGCCGGTGGGTTGTGTCTTGTCTGTAAAGACAAGCGCACTTTAGTTAACACCGGCATTATAAGATTAAATGCCTACAAAGTCATCGCAAATCCAGTCTTAAACGCTGGTTTTTGCTTTATTTAGTTTTGCCAATAACTGCTTTTGTCGATTCAGGCGCTCGGCTTTTTCTAGTTCCTGTTTGGCTTGGCGCTGGTTTTTGGCTTGATGACGTTGTCTGGATGCGTCAGCGTTGGCTTGGGTCCATTCGCTTGGGGTTGCTGCTTGCATGCTGATGCAGTTGACCGGACAGGGTTCGATACAGAGCTCACAGCCCGTGCATAATGCGCTGAGCACGGTATGCATGTGCTTGGAAGCGCCGAGAATGGCGTCGGTCGGGCAGGGCGGCAGGCATTTGGTGCAGCCGATGCAGACGGCTTCGTCGATTACGGCTACCAGCAAAGCGCGTTCGCTGCCAAACGCCGGGTTTAACGGTTTGGCAGGTATGTTCAGTAACTGCGCCAGCAATTGGATACCAGCATTACCACCCGGCGGACATTGGTCAATATCCGCTGCATGCCGACTGATCGCTTCTGCATAAGGCCGACAGCCCTGATAGCCGCATTTGCGGCATTGGGTTTGCGGCAGCAGTGCGTCTATCTGGTCGGCGAGTATTGCCTGATCGACTTGAGTCATTACCGGTTTAAATGTCGCGTCAGCAACCTTATTTAACCCGCATACCCGGTTGGGCACCTTGATCCGGCGACAATACCCAGATGTCTTTGCCGCCAGGACCGGCTGCTAACACCATGCCTTCGGAGGTGCCAAACCGCATTTTGCGTGGTTTTAAGTTGGCGACAACGACGGTCAGTTTGCCTACCAAGTCTTCTGGCGCGTAAGCCGATTTAATACCTGCGAAGATATTGCGGGTTTCGCCGCCCAGATCGACAGTTAATTGCAGCAATTTTTCCGCGCCTTCGACCGACTCGGCCTTGATGATGCGACCGATACGCAAATCAATTTTGGCAAAGTCTTCAATTTCAATCGCGTCGGCGATAGGCTCGGCTATAGCGTTTGCCACTAACGAGGGATTACTCTCGACGACTACTTGTTTGGCTGGCTTGGCTGCAACAGTCGGCGTTTTCTCCAGGTTTTCTTTGGAGGCTTCAACAATCGCGGCAATTTTGTCCGGCTCAACCCGCGTCATTAGCGGGGTAAAGCTATTGATCTTGTGATTTGTCAAGGGCTGGGCCTCGCTAGGCCAGACTTGCGCGGGGATATTCAAAAAGCCTTCGGCATTGGCTGCCAATGTTGGAATCACGGGGCGCAGATAAGCCACCAACATGCGGAACAGATTTAAGCCCATGCTGCAAACGGCATGTAATTCGGCATCGCGACCTTCTTCCTTGGCGATCAGCCAGGGCTTTTTCTCGTCGATGTATTGATTGGCTTTATCGGCCAGCGCCATGATTTAGCGCATGGCTTTGCCAAATTCGCGGTTCTCGTAAAGCTCGGCGATGCTGGTGTTGGCGGCGACGAACTGCTGGAATAGATCGGGTTCTTCGCAGGTTTCCGATAACATGCCATCAAAGCGTTTGGCGATAAAACCTGCGCAACGGCTGGCAATGTTGACGACTTTGCCGACTAGATCCGAGTTGACGCGCAGGCTGAAATCATCAAAATTCAAGTCGATGTCATCCACACCAGCGCTCAGTTTGGCGGCAAAATAATAGCGCAGATACTCTGGATTTAGATGATCCAGATACGTGCGGGCCTTGATAAAGGTGCCGCGCGATTTGGACATTTTCTCGCCGTTGACGGTCAAAAAGCCGTGGGCGAAAACCGCACTGGGGGTTCTGAAGTTGGCGCCGTGCAGCATGGCCGGCCAGAACAGGGCGTGGAAATAAATGATGTCTTTGCCGATGAAGTGATACAACTCGGCGTCGCTGTCTGTTTGCCAGTAGCTGTCAAAATCCAAGCCTTGTTTATCGCAGAAATGCTTGAAACTGGCCATGTACCCAATCGGCGCATCCAACCACACGTAAAAATATTTACCCGGCGCGTCGGGTATTTCAAAGCCAAAATACGGGGCATCGCGGGAAATGTCCCATTGTTGCAAGCCGTTATCCAGCCATTCCGCCATCTTGTTGCTGACTTCTGGTTGTAAATGCCCGGCGGTGGTCCACTCGCGCAGCATGTCGGAAAAATGCCCTAGTTCAAAAAAATAGTGTTCGGAATCTTTTTCGATAGGGCGTTCGCCAGAAATTGCCGATACGGCGTTTTTAAGTTCGGTAGGCGAATAGGTAGCGCCGCAGGCTTCGCAACTGTCGCCGTATTGATCGGCTGCGCCGCATTTAGGGCACTCGCCTTTGATAAATCTGTCCGGCAGGAACATGTTTTTGACCGGATCGAAAGCCTGGGTGATGCTGCGTCGGGCGATATGGCCGCCATCACGCAGGCGCTTGTAGATCAGCGCGGAGTATTCTTTGTTCTCAGGCGAATGGGTGCTGTGGTATTGATCGAACGCTACGCCAAATTCGTTAAAGTCGGCGCGATGCTGCACTTCTACATCGGCAATTAATTGTTCGGGTGTAATGCCTTCCTTGTCGGCGCGCAGCATGATCGGTGTGCCGTGGGTGTCGTCGGCGCAGACGTAATAGCAGTTGTGGCCGCGCTGTTTTTGAAAGCGTACCCAAATGTCGGTTTGGATATATTCGACCAGGTGGCCTAAGTGAATCGGGCCGTTAGCATAGGGTAAAGCGCTGGTGACAAGGATTTTTCGAGTAGACATGGGGTTAAAACAGCCTGGCAAAATGAGCGCGGATTATGGCATAAATCGGCCGGAGTTTCATGGGGCTAGTGTCTGCCAGTCCTGCAATGAAACGGCTGTGGGAGCCTTTGGTAATCAGGATCAGTAAGGTACAATCGTGCCAGCGTCACTGGCTAGCGTTATTTTGGCCTGGGCCTGAGCCATTTTTGAACCAATTAATCTTATAAGAAGAGGTAACAACATGAAAAAAACCTTATTTCTGGCTATCGCACTGTTGGCGTCAGGTACTGCTTCTGCCGCTACTGATCATTATTTGTTACGCGATGGCAACCATGTACAGCATTTAAAAATTACTACACTTGGCAAAGAAATTACAGCGGAAGTGGATGCGGATTTTGAACCGAATCCAGACGAAGCCGGCAAGCATCCGTGCTCTGCAGAGGTAGCTGGTGAAGCCAAAAGTGTTGGCGAAAACGAGCTGGTGTTGAAAAAACATATCGAAGGCGAAGCTCGCTCGTGTTCAGTGAAGATTCATTTGACACCTAATGGCGCCAAACTTGAGCAATCCGAAGAATGTGGCTATTTCGCTGCCGGTATTTGTCGCTTTTCCAGCGACGGTAAAGAGTTGGTCAAAATTAAATAAGTCCTTTACCCGCAACAGCTAAGGTTTTTGCGCGGTCTTTGTTTGTAGTTCTGGCCGGGATAAGCTGCCAAACAGCTTATCCCGCGCACACATTTCGGTTAGTGTTTTTTGTCAGCCGCCCATAGGCATGATTTTATTAAATTATGTTATATACCGGGCTTTAGAGACATATTGTCGCGCGGCAATCGACCACATTTTAAACGTTAGCAATCTTTGTTAGATTATTGCCACCCCACTCGGATAGTGTGAGTGGTAATTATTTCGATAACCTCTAAGACAAGGATTTTTTATGAAAAGAGCACACATTACAATCATCGCGGCTGTTGTTGCAGCCTTGGGTATTACGTCTGCAGTGAATGTTACCAATGCCAATGAGGGCGAGGATGTAAAAACCGTTGCCTGGTATGTCGCCAATATTCAGCATGCCCGGACTCAAAATCAAACCTGTCACGACAACCCCGGTTTGCAAAGCAGCACCAATTGCGTAAATTCTTTACACGCACTGGAAATAACCTTTAAAGGCGGCAATTAAAACCCCGATCTAGGCGGGGACAGATGATTCTGTTGGCCTAAATACATTCTCCGGTGCTTGTTTGCCGCCTGTTGCAAGATCTTAGCCTTTGTCGGTTTGCCCCATATAAAATGATTGTTGGGGCGATCGACAAAGGCATATTCACCTTACATCTCCTTACCAGCTTTTGCTGCAGCGCCGTTTTCTGGCCGTTATTTTCTGTTATCAGGCGTCAATAGCAGCAGTATTGAGTAAATTAGGCTGAATAATTCTAAAAATTTAAAATCTGCTAAATTAATCTTGTTGCTAACCACACATTTGGGGCGCTAGGTTATGTATAAAGATATCCAGAATCAAATCAACATTTCGGCTACCTTGGCCCAATTTCCTGTACCGCCACTGAAAGACATGTTGGTGCTGGGCAAACAGTCGCCAATCGGTTGTATTGCGATGCGTCGGGCAATTGAATTATTGATAAAAGCGCCATTTGAGCACATTGAGTTCGACGACGATGTGATTAGCGATATTTTAGTGCGGCAAAGCCTGCTGCTGCGCATAAGCCAAGACACTTTGATTGATTTTGTTATCACCCAAGTAAAGCCTTTGATGAATGAGGATGAGATATTCCACGGCGAAGTGGAAATTTCTTTTCAGATAAATACATCGCCATGCAGCCACTGAAGGTAGGCGATTGCCTTTGGCCGAACATTAGGCTGGTTCGCGAAGAGGAGCGGCCGTATAGTCTTGAGCGTAATGTCGTATTTGCGGTTTTTAGCGGGGCTAAGGCAGAGGTTTTTTGCGGATTGGTGACAAATCACGATATTTTGCAGCATTCGAGCTGGATTTTTGCCGATCTGGTGGCGCAGAAAACCTTATTTAGCGCAGATCCTCTGCTTGATGTGGCCAAGGCCTTAAGTTTAATGGATCAGCATTTTCTCGAGGCCTTGTCTGTCATGCGTGGCAGTCTGTTTTTGGGCGTGGTTACGCGGTCGAGCATCTTAACGGCACTGCTTAGCCGCGAACAAGATTTGCTGAAAGAAGCTTTGCGGCTAAAGGTTGTTGCGGAAACCAAGCACCAGCAAACTATGGTATGGGTTGAACGCTTGGCTGCATTGAACGACGCCGCGCGCAGCTTGCTTGGCGTATTGGCGCATACCTCAATCGAATCCGAGGTGTTGCAGGCAGGCATCGAAGCGCTTTGCGAATTACTGGGCGCCCGCTATGGTGCTGTAGGCATTGTCGATGACGTCGGCGCTTTAACCGAGTTCATTTACGCCGGCATCAGTGCTGAGCAGGCGCACCAAATCGGCCGATTACCTCAAGGGCGAGGTTTATTGGGAGTTGTCATCGGCGAAAATGTTTCGTTAAGCCTCGCTGATATGAGCAAGGACCCGCGCAGTGCAGGCTTTCCTGCGCGCCATCCAGCAATGACGACATTATTGGCTGTGCCCATTTCCCAGAATGGACGCGTTTACGGCCGCATCTATCTCAGTGATAAATATAGCGGCGAAGCCTTTACAAAAAACGACGAACAACTGGCGTTGAGCTTTGCGCGTTCATTGTCTTTGGTGATCGATAACGCTCGCGAAATCGAGGAAGTCAAGCGGGCGCGGCAACGCTTGGATTATATTGCCCATTTTGATGCACTGACCGATTTACCCAATCGCACCTTGTTCAGCGACAGGGCATTGCAGGTTCTCGCCCAGGCCCAGCGTAAGCAAGAAATCATCGCTTTTTTATTTCTCGATCTGGATAATTTTAAAGCAGTGAACGACTCGTATGGTCATGCGGTTGGCGATGAGTTGCTCAAGGCAGTCGCGCAACGAATTACCGCCTGCTTACGCGAAGGCGATACGCCCTGCAGGATGGGCGGCGATGAGTTTATCATCATGCTTACCAATCTTCACGATAGACTGGATGCCGCCAAAGTGGCCAGTAAAATTTTATTGTGCCTTAGCGAGCCTATGCAATTGCGCCAACTGCAGATTTATTCCAGAGCCAGTATCGGCATCAGCATTTATCCTGATAATTCAGCGTCGCTCGACGAATTATTGGCCCAAGCCGATTCAGCCCTGTATCACGCTAAAAAGCTAGGTAAAAACAATTATCAATTTTTTACTTCGGAAATGAACAATGCCGCCAAACATTATTTACGGCTTGAATATCATTTGCGGCATGCGTTGGATTTGAACGAACTGGTGTTGCATTACCAGCCGCAGGTAAGGATTGATGGCGGCAATGTGATCGGCATGGAGGCCTTGTTACGTTGGCAAAACCAAGCCTTGGGTACGGTAATGCCGGATCAATTTATTGGTTTGGCGGAGGACACCGGCTTGATTGTTCCCATCGGTGCCTGGGTGTTGCGCGCCGCATGTAAACAGGCGCGGATCTGGCAGTTAGCCGGTATGCCCATTCGGATTGCCGTCAATCTTTCCGGGCGACAATTTCACCACTTTCAAAATCAGCAGCACTTACTGGAGTTGGTGCTGGATGTGCTGGAGGAGACCGGGCTTTCTCCTGAATTGCTGGAGTTGGAAATCACCGAAAGTGTTTTGATGCATAAGCTTGATGTCACACTGGATACGCTTAAAAAATTAAAAAATATCGGCGTACGGATTTCGGTGGATGATTTTGGCACCGGCTATTCGTCGCTTAGTTACCTTAAACGTTTTCCGCTCGACACCTTGAAAATCGATAGATCTTTCGTCAAAGACATTTGTACCGACGCCAACGACCGAGCGATTGTCTCGGCTATTTCGGCGATGGCCTGGCAACTTAAATTGGAACTGGTGGCTGAGGGGATAGAAGATCAGGAGCAACTGGATTTTCTGGGGGGACAGCAATGCAGCTTCGGGCAAGGCTATTATTTCAGCAGGCCCGTGCCGGCAGAGCAGGCTTCGGTATTGTTGAGCCAATCAGCGATAATTGGGCACTAGCTTAGTTTCTGGAAATTTGCTTGGGTTCAATGGCTTTAACCTCCATGTCAAAATTCAACTTGATACGTTGCGCCACGGTTTTGGCTTCTTTCTTGTTCTTAAACGGGCCTGCGACGACTTGATAACTACCGTCTTTGGCAACTTTGCGGGCAGGAATCGGTGGCCCTTGGTGGCTCAGCATGGCCGCCAGTTTTTGCGCATCGTTTTCGTTATCGAAATTTGCCGCCATGATCGACCAGTCGCTATCGTGCAAAGGGTTGATTATCGGCTGACCGTAGAATTGTTCGGGGTGAGACAGTTGTACGGCGTTGGCTTTCAAGTCGGCCAAGTCCGCGCTGTTCGTCAATATGGGGGCCGGCACACCATCGGAGCGTTGCAGGATGCGTTCAACCTTGTCCCAATCCACAGTAGCCTGCTTTTCTGCCGATAATTGCTGCAGCTTTTTACGAATGTCTTTTTGTAGCTGTTTTTGCTGTTTTTCCCATTTTTCCAACGGTTGGTGGGCTTCCAAATACAGCATATTCTCTTGCCAGGCGGCCATGTACGGTTGATGAACGATGCGTACTGGCGTGCCCACCTCAACTTTGTTAAACAGCACTTCTATGTCTTCTGGATATAACTGCACACAACCATGACTGACTTGCATGCCAATGCCGTAGGGTTTGTTGGTGCCGTGGATCAGATAGCCGTTAAAACCCAGCGGCATGGCATAGCTGCCTAAAGGGTTGTCGGGGCCGGCGTGGATCACTTTGGGTAACGGGTCGCCCAAGGCGTTGTGTTCCCGCTGAATCGATTCGGGCACGGTCCAGTCTGGATTGGCTTTTTTGGCGACAATTTGGGTGGCACCCATAGGCGTGTTCCAACCTTGACGGCCTATGCCGACAGGGTAGGTCTGCACGGTTTGGCTTTGATTTTTTGGGTAAAAAAACATCCGCATATTCGCCAGGTTCAGCACAATGCCTTTGCGAGGCGCGTCGGGTACGATAAAACTAAGCGGCAGTAATACCGTCTGATCAGCGGGCAAGGTCCACGGGTCGAGACTGGAATTGGCGATGGCTATGTCATTGAAGCCCAGGCCGTAGTGGCGACCAATGTCCGATAAGGTATCGTTCTCGCGACTGGTGATGCTGGCGAGCTCGCCAACCATGCTTTGGCCTGCGGCCAGATTAAACTCGTGGCTGCTAATGGCGTCTGATTTTGAATTCAAGACCACGGTCTCAGCTTGATCGTCTGAAAAAATGCTCAAGCTCTGACAGCCGCTAAGCAGCGTACTCAGCACGGCTACAAATACAAACGGCAGCGTTGAAACTGCGCGATTTTGAATGACAGCAGGCATGTTCATGTTAGGCGCGAATAGTTATAGAGCAGAGTAATGGAAGTTAAGCGATCAAGGTTAAAATTAGATTAAGGCAAAATTAGGGCTTAATTAAGAATTGAAATTTAATCAGTATTCTTAGCTTATTGCTATAAGCCTATATTATGCAAGAAAAATTTTGTTGGCGGTTGCTGAGCCATTTTAATACCGTACCCGTAAGGTGGTATCATATCCTCACTAATTTACTTGGTTATTATTTCACCCTCTGGAGTCCCGCATGGCCAGCATTGACAAGGCAGCTGTCGAAAATGTACTTAAAAACTTTATCGATCCCAATGTCGAAACCGATTTGGTTTCGGCTAAATCCGTCAAAAAAATCAGCGTCGATGGCGATAATGTCAGCGTGGTTATTGAGCTTGGTTATCCTGCAAAAAGCTATGTCGATGAGCTAAAGGCGGCTGTCACGCAGCGCTTGCAGGCTTTGCCAGGAATAGGTGGTGTCGATGTGCAGGTTAGCTTTGATATCGTGTCCCATTCGGTGCAAAAAGCCTTGAAGCCCTTGCCCAATGTTAAAAACATCATTGCCGTGGCGTCGGGTAAAGGTGGCGTTGGCAAATCCACTACCTCGGTTAATCTGGCTTTGGCCTTGGCTGCCGAAGGCGCAAACGTGGGTATTCTGGATGCCGATATTTATGGGCCGAGTATTCCGACCATGCTGGGATTATCCGGCAAGCCGGATACGCAGGATGGCAAAACCATGTTGCCGAAAGTCTCTTATGGTATTCAGACCATCTCTATCGGCTACTTGATCGACCCGGACCAACCCATGATCTGGCGTGGGCCTATGGTAACCGGTGCCTTGCAGCAATTGCTTAACCAGACCCTATGGTCTGATCTGGATTATTTGATTATCGACCTGCCGCCCGGCACTGGCGATATTCAGCTGACCTTGGCCCAGCAGATCCCGGTTAGTGGAGCGGTGATCGTGACGACGCCGCAGGATATAGCTTTGATCGACGCGCAGCGTGGCTTGGGTATGTTTGAGAAAGTCAACGTGCCGATTTTGGGGGTAGTGGAAAACATGAGCATCCACATTTGCAGTAATTGCGGCCACGAAGAGGCTATTTTCGGCCAGGGTGGCGGTGTGGCGATGGCGACCAAGAACCATGTTGATTTGCTGGGATCGTTGCCGCTGGATATTCGTATCCGCGAGTTTGCCGACAGCGGCAGGCCGACAGTGGTGGCTGATCCTGACGGCAGGCCAGCGCAGATCTACAAAGCCATCGCCCGCAAAATGGCGGCCAAGTTGGCGATGCGTGCCAGGGACTACAGCGGACGGTTTCCGAATATTGTGATTCAAAATACTTGATGCTGGTTCAGGCAGCCAAAAAGTCTGCTAAGTAGCAGTGTTTGCGGTTTATCTGTCAGGTAGCAGGGCTTTTTTCAAAGACTAGGCTCTAAAGCCCGAGACATGGTCTCTTTAGGGGGTCGGATCCGGTGGGTGCTGAGGGGTTCGAACCCCCGACCCTCGCCTTGTAAGGGCGATGCTCTCCCAGCTGAGCTAAGCACCCGA
>CAIOHN010000260.1 GCA_903858105.1 uncultured Pseudomonadota bacterium
GATATTTTCAGGTTTGGATCCAATATCGGCGCTCAGCGCGGTAATTGCCTGCATTAACAATGCCGGCCCAGGGCTGGGACAAGTCGGACCGGCAAGCAATTACCAGAGCCTTTCGGATTTTCAAACCTGGATTTGCGCTATTGCCATGTTGCTGGGACGTCTTGAAGTGTTTACCCTGCTCGTGCTTTTTACACCCACTTTCTGGAGAAAATAGTACAATTCTCCGCCTTATTGCTCGCAAGCTACGTTTTTAACGCCGTACCTCCGTCACGGCCGGATAGCAACCCTTTTTATTTACTAGGAACCTTGGCATGACTTCCGCTCGACAAATCGATTTTCTCAGCAAAAGAACCCTGGCGTTTTTCTTCTCCGGCACCTTATTTTTAATCTCTCTGGTGTCTTTTTTCGTCAAAGGTTTGGATCTGGGTATCGACTTTACCGGCGGTAGCGTTTACGAAATGCACTACAACCAGTCTGTCGATATCGACAAAATGCGCAGCACTTTGGAACAGCAAGGTTTTGCCGATGCCAATTTGCAAAACTTTGGCAGCGCTGCCGACGTCCTGATCCGCCTTAAACCGGTAGAAAACATCAGCCAAAAAGACCTCAGCGAAAAAATCCTCAACGTTGCCAATAGCAGCCAAAGCCAACCGGGTGAATTGCGCCGCGTCGAATTCGTCGGCCCGCAAGTCGGCGACGATTTGGTCAATGACGGCGGTCTGGCCCTGCTGTTTGCCTTTATCGGCGTGATGGTTTACGTCAGTATTCGTTTTGAATGGAAACTGTCGCTAGGCGCTATTGCGGCGTTATTCCACGACACCATCATCACCATGGGCTTTTTCTCGGTATTTGGCTGGGAGTTCGATATGACGGTGTTGTCTGCCATTCTGGCGCTGATCGGTTACTCGATCAACGACACCATCGTGGTCTATGACCGGATCAGAGAAACCGTGCGCAGCAGCAGAAAAGGCGCTATCAACGAGATCGTCAACACCGCACTTAACGACACTTTGAGCCGGACTATTCTGACCTCCTTAACCGTCTTCCTGACTTTGGTGGCCCTGGCCTTGCTGGGCGGCAAATCCATTCATGGTTTTGCGATTGCCATGTTGATCGGTGTTATCAAAGGCACCTACTCGTCTATTTATATTGCCAGCTCGCTTGCGCTGACTTTTGGCTTGAGCCGTGAAGATTTGATGCCACCCGCCAAAGACAGCGTTGTCGACGACCGTCCTTAATTTTCCAACTTAATTACCCCATTCAAGCGAACGCTCACGGAACAACTTGATGACACAAAAGCTAAACACTCGCGAACTTACCCAATTGACTTTAGGCATCCCCGGCTTTGACTACAAAGACCTCTACGATGCGAAACGCCTGGCCGATTTGCTGGCAGTATTCGACCAGTCGGTGCAGCAGCACGACGCGGATTTGTTTGCGCAAATCGCCGCGTACCGCGCTTGCGGCGGCGAGGGCATGAAACCGGAAGATATTTCGGAATTGCTGGTCAAAATGGCACCGCTGGTCGGTACGTTTGTTGCGCGTTTATTCAATGTTGGCGATGTCCGCGAGCAGCAAATTGGCTCGATTCGCGGCGAATTTGATGCAATTTTTATCTATCGCACCGAAATCATCGGCAATTTAAACAAACTGTTCAAAGGCCAAACTACAGAAGGCTGGGATATTGCCGCGTTGCGTAGCCAGCTTGACGGTTTGTTAACCGCCACCGACAGACTAGATTTGCTGCAAGCTGATCCTGAACTGGCTGTGGCTCAGTTGGGCGCCGATTTATGGCGTTTGTCGCAACAAGCCGAGCTAGGTGACGCCGATATAGCTCATCTTAAAGACCAACTCAGCGGCTACGACAGCCCGGCTGCCTTAGTCGCCGGTTTGCTGGACATCGTTAGCCGCTGGAGTTTTGCCGCCAGGCACGATGCTGAATTGCAAGCGTATGTGGCAAAATGGCTAAGCTTTAAAATCCCGGAAAAAACCAATCTGGAGAACCTGGTAGAGCACCAATCAGTCGCCCAAAACGGCTACGATGTCTGGGCTTGTGACGATCATCATCACCGTCGCCGCGACGGTTTTGCCCTGACTGACAAACGTTTCAAACAACGCCAGGTATTATATGAAGTAGATCATTGCATCTACTGCCACGACCGCGACAACGATTCCTGTTCAAAAGGTATCAAAAACAAAAAAGACAATACCTTTAAAACCAATCATCTCGGCGCTTTGATGATCGGCTGCCCGCTGCAAGAAAAAATTTCCGAGATGCATGTGGTCAAGCGCCAGGGCGACAATATCGGCGCACTGGCGATGATCATCATCGACAACCCGATGTGCCCAGGCACCGGCCACCGGATTTGTAACGACTGCATGCGCGGCTGTATTTATCAAAAAACCGAGTCGGTCAACATTCCACAAATCGAAACCAATGTCCTGACAGACGTACTGTTCATGCCGTGGGGCTTTGAGATTTACAGCCTGTTGACGCGCTGGAACCCGCTGAATGTCAAACGCGCCACAGCCCTGCCCTACAATGGCAAAAATGTCTTGGTTGCCGGTATGGGCCCAGCCGGTTACACCCTGTCACATTATTTGTTAAATGAAGGCTTTGGCGTAGTCGGTATCGATGCGCTAAAAGTGGAGCCGCTGCCACTGCATTTGACCGGCGACCGCGACACTGTGCCCATGCCGATCATGGACTTCCAAAGCCTGTACGAAGACCTGGACAAGCGGGTCATGCTGGGTTTTGGCGGGGTTGCCGAATACGGTATTACCGTGCGTTGGGATAAAAACTTTTTAAAAGTAATTTACCTGACGCTGTTACGTCGCAACGCCTTTAAATGCTATGGCGGTGTGCGTTTCGGCGGCACTATTACTATCGACGAAGCCTGGGAGATGGGCTTTGACCATATTGCTATCGCCAGTGGCGCAGGCAAACCGACAGTTATCGACCTGAAAAACAACCTGATTCGCGGCATCCGTAAGGCCTCCGACTTTTTGATGGGTTTGCAATTAACCGGCGCAGCCAAAGAATCTTCATTGGCTAATCTGCAAGTACGCTTGCCGGCCGGTGTTATTGGTGGCGGTTTAACGGCTATCGATACTGCGACAGAGTTATTGGCCTACTATCCTGGTCAGGTCAGCAAAACCCTGCATCGCTACGAAAAACTGGTCGCCAAATACGGCGAAGCATCGGTACGTAGCCGTTACGACGCTGAAGAATTGGAGATTCTGGAAGAGTTTTTAGCCCACGGCCGTATCATCGAACAAGAGCGCGAACGGGCTGCAGCCGCTAACGAAACGCCAAACTTCTTGCCGCTTTTGAAGCAATGGGGCGGCGTGACTTTGTTTTATCGCAAAGGCATCAAGGATTCACCGGCCTATCGACAAAACCACGAAGAGATTCATGAGGCCTTAGCCGAAGGTATTTATCTGGCCGAAGGCATGAGCCCGCTAGAAGCCATCGAAGATCAATACGGGCATTTGCAAGCCGTGCGCTTTGAAAAACTGGCCGAGCAAGAAGGCAGATGGCGTAAAACAGACGAAGTGGAAGTTAAACTGCGCGGCCTGTTCGTCGCAGCCGGCACCGCGCCTAACACCATCTACCAATCCGAGCATCCCGGCACGTTTGTGATGGATCATAAGTTTTACAAACGCCATGAGCCGGAATGGCTGAAAGGTCAGGCAGAGCTGGTAGCATCAACCGATGATACGCAAGTTAAAGTCGGCAAGTCGGCTCCGTTTACCTCGTATCTCAGCAATGGTCGCTATATCACGTTCTATGGCGACAACCATCCGGTTTACGCTGGCAACGTGGTAAAAGCCATGGCCAGCGCCAAAGACGGTTATCCGTATATCGTCAAACTGTTTGCCAACGAGATCGCAGGCCTGGATGCCGGGCAACAAGCGCAACGTGAAGCGAAATTGCGTGACTTGCAGGAGCGATTGGACGCCACCTTCCTGGCGCATGTGGTGGCAGTAAACCGCTTGACGCCAACTATTATCGAAGTGGTCATCAAAGCACCAGCGGCAGCCAAACACTTTGAACCGGGTCAATTTTACCGGGTACAAAACTACGAATCGCTGGCACCCGTGGTAGAGGGCACTACCCTTGCTGCCGAAGGCTTGGCTTTAACCGGCGCCTGGGTTGACAAAGAGCAAGGCCTGGTATCCTTGATAGCATTGGAAATGGGTAGCTCCAGCCGTTTGTGCGCCACCTGGAAAACCGGCGATCCATTAGTGTTAATGGGCGTCACCGGCGCACCGACCGAGATTCCGCAAAATCAAACCGTGCTGTTATTGGGCGGTGGTTTGGGTAATGCCGTGTTGTTCTCGATTGGTAAAGCCATGCGCTCTGCCGGCAACAAGGTGCTTTATTTTGCCGGCTATCGCAACCGCGAAGATTTGTTCAAAGTGGCCGACATCGAAGACGCCTCCGATGTTATCGTCTGGGCCGTGGATGACAGACCGGGTAACGATGCGATTCCGGTTACGCGACCACAGGACAAAACCTTTGTGGGGAATATCGTCGAAGCTATGGTGTCTTATGCAACCGGTGCGCTTGGCGAAACTACATTGCGCTTGCAGGATGTTGATCATTTGATCGTGATTGGTTCCGACCGCATGATGGCTGCGGTAAAAGCAGCACGTTTTGCCGCGCTTAAGCCTTATTTGAAAGCAGGCCACGAAGCGGTAGGTTCGATCAACTCGCCGATGCAGTGCATGATGAAAGGTGTTTGCGCCCAGTGTTTGTGCAAACATGTCGATCCGGAAACCGGCGAAGCCAGCTTTATGTACTCCTGCTACAACCAGGATCAGGCGCTGGATTACGTTGACTTTCCTAATCTGGCGGCCCGCTTGCGTCAGAATACAGTGCAGGAAAAACTTTCGTCACTGTGGCTGACGTATTTGCTGGAAGCCAGCCAAGGCTAAACTTGTAACATCAGGAAAATCATTCCCGCAGTCTGGCGGGAATGGTAAAAACAGTCATGGTCTTGGATCTGACCACTTACCATGACTGTTCCGCTTTCACCTTTTGAAAGGAGTTCACTCGTGTCTCAGCGCTTAGTTTTATTCCTGTTACTGGCTTTTTCCCCGCTAATCGCCTGGGCAGACGCCGAAAACACCACCCAAGCCCTCGATCTCACCAAACATTGGGTCGGTTATCTGGCTATCGGAATTTTCGCCGTAGCGTATTTGCTGGCGATGACCGAAGAAGTCACCGAACTGAATAAATCAAAACCTATGGTGCTGGCCGCCAGTTTGATTTGGGCCTTTATCGCCAGCATTTATGTCAATGGCGGCATGGGCGAACAGGCTGGACACGCCTTCCGTGCCTGCCTGGAAGGCTATGCGGAGTTATTTTTATTCATCATGGTATCCATGGCTTATCTTAACGCCATGGAAGATCGCGGCATTTTCGACAACTTGCGGGTATGGCTGCTCAGCAAAGGCTTCAGTTATCGCAAACTGTTTTGGATTACCGGCGTCATGTCGTTTTTTATGTCTTCGGTCTGCAACAACCTGACCACGGCATTGCTGATGGGCGCGGTCATCATGTCGATGGGTAAGGATAATCGCAAATTCGTCACACTGGCCTGCATCAACGTGGTCGTTGCCACTAATGCCGGTGGCTCATTCAGCCCATTCGGTGACATCACGACTCTATTAGTCTGGCAAAGCGGCGTAGTGCCGTTTAAAGAGTTTTATTCGCTATTCATACCAGCAGTAGTCAACTTTGCTTTACCCGCTGCGATCATGCATTTCTGGATTCCCAAACTGCAACCGGCAGCGGTTGGTAAAGCGCCCAAAATGAAGCGTGGCGCATTGACCATGATTATTTTGTTTCTGTTGACTATTGTCACGGCAGTCTGTTTTGAAAACCTGCTTAAGCTGCCGCCAGCAGCGGGTATGTTGGCCGGCCTGACGTATCTTAAGTTCCTGGGTTTTTACCTGCAAAAAACCGCTGAGAAAGATGACGGCAAAGTCAGCGATTTTGCCCATGTCTATAAACTTTTCAATGTCGAGGCTCCCAACACCCGGCAAAGCCAAAAATTTGATGTTTTCAAAAGCGTAGCGACCCTGGAATGGGATACCTTGCTGTTTTTCTATGGTGTGATGATTAGCGTAGGCGGCCTAAGCTTTATCGGCTATCTGACCATGGCTTCAGATGTGCTGTATGTCGGCATGGATCCAACGGTTGCCAACATCGTGGTGGGGATTTTGTCGGCCTTCATTGACAACGGCACCATCATGTTTGCGGTATTGACCATGCACCCGGACATTTCTCAGGGCCAATGGTTGCTGGTCACCTTGACTGCCGGCGTTGGCGGCAGCCTGTTAGCCATTGGTTCGGCTGCGGGCGTAGGCTTGATGGGACAACTTAAAGGCGTGTACACCTTTAGCGCACATCTAAAATGGATGCCGGTTATTTTGGTGGGTTATGCCGGCAGCATTGCCGCGCATTTTTTGCTGAATGGTAGTTATTTTTAGCTTATGTTGGCGTTAGGAGCTGATGTCGCCCCACAAAGCCGCGAAGCGAAAATGCCGAAGGCAGGGTTTTAAATGCCCCGAATACCGCCCGAACTCGCGGCTTTTGGCTAGAATTACCCGCTAGCGGAGCGGCAATGATCTCGGCTGTCGGTCCGACAAATCGGCAGGATAGCCGATTTGCATGCGGCAGCACCCGCAGGGCGAAAAACAAGGATGTTTTTCGTGAAACCGACTTCTAAATGGCTTCGCGTAGCGTTACTTTGTAAACAAAACGCGTGGAATCATTGCTAACTAATAGCCCAAACAAAGCCTATTTTTAGCAAAAAAACGCAAGCAAAATAGCAATTTTTTAGCAAGCTGTACGATAGACCACTTGAAAAAATTATATATTTCTTGTTTTTTTTAACCCCTAATTTAGCCAACTTAATCGTATAACATTCTTGCTCAACAGGCAGCAGACGACAAACTAATCCCGTGCATTTTCAATGCCTTAGCCAAAAACAAGTCAGCCGCCGCCCGCGTCAAACTTAAAACGCCCACCTAAAAAAATCGATTGACAATATGGGTTTACAGCAAATTAACACGCAAAATCTTTCTTTATTTTGTGGATAGCGTCAAATTGCGATGTATAATGTAAGCGATTTAGCTCGGTATCGTTGTCGCTTTTCAAGCCCGCAATCGGATCAACAATCATTGTTTTCCATTCCCTGCTTTATCCTCTAACCCTAGTTCCAAACCAGCGAATAGCACTTTTAAGCAAGAGAGATTTATGTCAGTTCAAGTAGAAGGCAAAGTAAA
>CAIOHN010000261.1 GCA_903858105.1 uncultured Pseudomonadota bacterium
ATCCCCGCTTAATGTTCCATTCATTCATATACCCCATTATATTGGTGGTTAAATGGATTTCGAGTTGAAAACTCGGCGAATATATAAAATTATAAAACCCTAATAAAGTGCGGGAATTTTCACAATTTTTTCTATTCGCTTTCCGTAACATAGTTTCAACCATTGGATTTGAAGGATTTATTCAGACCAATTTATCGCATTTGCCCCATGAGATGAATGGTTCATTTTACTAGGCTGATTTATACAAAAAAGTATATTTATCAATCACAAGGAATTATTTATGAAAAAGATGTTTTTGTTAACCTTCGCCGCTTCGCTTTCATATACCAGTGTTGCATTTGCGGACAATGGTCGCTTATTAGCTTCTCAATGTTTTCAATGTCATGGCCCCAATGGGCATAGCAAAGGTGAGATTGATTCCATTTACGGAAAATCGTACTCGGATTTGTATGGCGACCTAACGGAAATGAAGCAAAAAAATAAGGTTGAAATAATGCATTTGCAAATTAAAAGCTATACCGACGAAGAAATTAAACAGATGTCAGCCTATCTGTCGACTTTGAATTAAGGAGAATGATCATGGATATTAAACGTAGAGAGCTATTAAAATACGCTGGCTTAAGTGCTGCGGCTGCTTCTGTCAGTGTGATCCCGACTGTTGCCGGACTTGCCGGTCAAGCCCAAGCGGCGACTAGCACTAATCGTCAAGTGGTGGTTATAGGCGGTGGCTTCGGTGGCTCAACGGTTGCAAAATATTTGAAATTATGGGGTCAAGGCCAAGTCGATGTAACCCTGGTTGATGCCGGTGCGACCTATAAAACGCCTATACTGAGTAACTTAGTCCTCAATGGACAAAAGACTATCTCGAATCTAACGATTGATCTAAAAACTTCAGTGACCAGAAACGGCGGGACTTTTGTTCAAGGCAAGGTATTGACCATTGAGCGAAATTCAATTGCAGCGAATGGCCGTATCTATAACGGTCAGGTTAAGCTATTAAAACCCGACAACACACAAACTTATATACAGTATGACAAACTGATTCTGGCTCCAGGTGTCGAGTTTGATTACTTGCCAACTATGGCCCTTGCCAATAGAGGTTATACAGACAAAACCTGTCCGATTCCTCACGCCTGGCAATCCGGTGATCAAGTCCTGAACTTAAAAGCGCAGATTGACAAGATTCCAACCGGCGGGAAAGGCGTCTTTGTGCTGTGTATCCCCAAAAAGCCTTACCGCTGCCCGCCTGGACCCTATGAGCGGGCCTGCGTTGTTGCAGACATATTAAAACGCGTTAAAGGCGGTGGAAAACTTGTCATTTTTGATGCCAACACACCGACAGTAGCTACCGACAAATATTCCGCTATTCAAGCCGAAACGCATACCTTTACGACAGCTTTCACTGGACAGTTTGCTGGCATTGTTGAATACGTTCCCAACGCTGAACTAGTTAGCGTCAGCGCCACAGCTGGGCAATTCGGTAAAAAAACAGCTATTGTAAAATTCCCTGATGGTTCAACCAGGACACAAAGCTGTAATGTCTTAAATGTCTTGCCAACCCATAAGGCTAGCCAAATTGTTTTCGATGCGGGACTAATTTCACACCCTGACAGCCCCATTATAGGTTTGCCAGTTGATCGGTTCGTGCCTGTTAACCTGCAAAACTACGCGTACGCACCCAATGGCGAGATTGATCCTTATATCCACGTGATAGGTGATTCACATAAGTCTTCGCAGCCCAAAGCGGGTCATGTGGCCAATAGTGAGGCGAAAGTCTGTGCGGATGCCATTGTCCGTGAGTTTAATATTGTCGATGATGGCTTGTTACCAGAAAACATGATTCCGGTAACCAATTCTGCTTGTTACAGTCCGATCACGAACACCACAGCATCTTGGCTAACTGCGGGTTACCGCTTCAACCCAGCCACCAAGACAATGGATAGAATTGCTGAGTCATTCAACGAGGCACAAATGCCTTCAAGCGATAACTACAAGATGATGTTGGCCTGGGCCAACAATCTATTTGCGGATACGTTTAGTATTTAACCTTAATTGAGTCCCCTTTTCTTTCGAGCAAAGGGGACTTGTTTACTGAAAATCAACGATTTTTAAGGTGGCACAAAATGGGCTTTAGCCCGGCAGGATTTGGTGAGGCACGAACCACATCGTTTGCGACTGGAGCGGTTCGTTAACGCACCACACCCTGAATAAGTCAACTTTATGGCTTGTAGATGCCATCCGCTGAAATACTTAAATGCCGGAAATTGATCACATCCCGGCCCCAAAATCTAGCCAGATTCCCATCAGAACACCCAATACCAAGTACGTTGCAGTTTATAATACGGCCATCTCAAACTTTCGCGTTCGGCAAAAATACATGTCCATCCAGCCAAGCTCCGCAGAAATCGCACTTTATCTCGCTGAAGATATAGGCAGTGGCGATTTAACTGCCAATATTATCCCGGTCGATACCCAGGCTGTTGCCTATGTACTGACTCGCGAGCCGATGGTTGTTTGTGGACAGGCATGGTTTAATGCCGTTTTTCAGCAACTAAGCGCGCAAATTATCATCGAGTGGCAATGTAAGGAAGGCGATAGTGTGGTGGCCGATACGCCATTGTGTCGCTTGCAGGGGTCGGCGCGGGCATTGTTGACGGGGGAACGTACGGCGCTTAATTTGCTGCAGACCTTGTCTGCCACCGCCACTGTCGCGCGTCGCTATGCCGATGCGGTGGCGGGTACTGGTTGCAAGGTTTTGGATACCCGCAAGACTTTGCCGGGGCTGCGTTTGGCGCAAAAATACGCGGTAAGGTGCGGCGGTTGTTTCAATCATCGCATTGGTTTATTCGACGCGATTTTGATTAAGGAAAATCATATAGCCGCAGCCGGGTCTATTGCTAAAGCCGTGAGTGTGGCTAGAGAATGCGGCGAGGTGCCGGTCGAGGTAGAAGTGGAAAATCTTGCTGAATTTACCCAATCCCTGGCCGCTCAGCCGGATAGGATTATGCTGGATAACTTTTCTTTGGGCGATATGCGCCTGGCGGTGCAGCATAATGCCGGGCGAGTTGAGCTGGAGGCTTCGGGGAACATAACCCTGGAGAATATCCGCGCAGTGGCCGATACTGGCGTGGACTATATTTCTATTGGAGCGCTGACCAAAAACATTCATGCGGTCGACCTGTCGATGCGCATCGAAATGCGTATCGACTGATCGATTACTGGCGGTTTAGTTAACCGCGTTCAGCATCTCGTTTTCATACAACCGCAACTTTTTCCAGTTGACGAATTTGGTGTCGTCGAACGGTGCGTCGTGGTCTATGGCGTGCTCGTAGCAACTGCGAAACAGTCTGGCAGTTCTAAAAGCATGCAATTCGTCATCCGCTGTAACGGTGTCAACATTGCCGACCTGGAAGGTCTTGTTGCGAGACTTTCCGTCTTTTACCCAGAACACCGTGTAGCACAGATAGCTTTTATCTTTGCGATGGTCGAACTTGATGGTTCTGGAGACGCCGGTGACGCCGGTAGTGGTTTTGTTTTTGGGTGGTTTCAAAAAGCGGGTTTTACTGCCTTTGAGTACCACTAGCATCTGGTCTCGCCAAGTGATGGCGGCTTTAAGCGATTTGGTTTTGCTGCCCCAAAGCTTATGAGAAAAATAACGACTGCTTTCCTTGCCCCGTCTAACTATGCGAACCTGAAAACCAAAGGTATCGGGTTCTGTGATGTGTTTTACTTTTGCCATACTTCGTTACCAAAAAAAATCACGTTATGTCTGCTCGGAGGATTTAGCTAGCGCAATGGAGGCAGGGTGCCTGTTAATTGTGTAAGCTATGGATTACAAATTAACGCGAAACGCAGCGTCTTGCAAGCGGAATTTGCCGGGATTATTAGGTGATTACCAACTAATTTAGTGTAGAATAGGCCATAGCGTCTTTTTCGAGGCGCAAAAAATCTCTTAACCTGTTGTATTTTAAATAAATTCGGAGAAAGTTGATGAGCGTTTTAGTAGGTAAACAAGCCCCTGATTTTACGGTTCCTGCAGTATTGGGTGACGGTCAAATTGTCGACTCTTACAGTTTTTCTGCAGCCACTAGCGGCAAATATGCGGTACTTTTTTTCTACCCATTAGATTTCACCTTCGTTTGCCCTAGCGAATTGATTGCTTTGGATCACCGTATTGACGAATTCAAAAGCCGTGGCGTTGAAGTGGTTGGCGTGTCTATCGACTCGCATTTCACACACAACGCATGGCGCAACACCCCAATTAACGCAGGTGGTATCGGTCCAGTCCGTTACACATTGGCTGCCGACCTGACGCACAGCATCTGCAAAGATTATGACGTCGAGTCTGCTGGTGGTGTGGCGTTCCGCGGTAGCTTCCTGATCGACAAAGCCGGTGTGGTACGTCATCAAGTGGTCAACGATTTGCCGCTAGGCCGTAACTTCGACGAAATGTTGCGTATGGTTGACGCGCTGCAATTCCACGAAGAGCACGGCGAAGTGTGCCCAGCCGGCTGGACCAAAGGCGACGCGGGTATGAATGCCAACCCAAAAGGTGTGGCTGACTACTTAAGCCAAAATGCTGACAAATTGTAAGGTTTAACTGTCATCGACTAAAAGGCGCATCGCTGCGGCGATGCGCCTTTTTTTTGGCTGGCGATAAGCCGTAACTGCCGGATTAGCTAGCTCCCTGGAATTCTGTGACACGGCGAGTTTTGGTTGGTAGGCTGCTAAAGCCGAATCAAGTCCCACATAAATGCGCTTCGCACTATAATAATAGTTTCAACGGAGATGCTGCGGCGTTAAAGTAGTAGCCAGCATTTATCAGTTAACCTTAACCCAAAGGCGTTTACCAGTATTGCTATCATCTGATTTGACATATGTCGGATAACATCAAACAAGCCAAGCGTCGCCGCTTTGTCCGTTATGCGATAGAGCTGGAAGCTTTATTGCTTATCAACAATACCATTTATGTCCAATGCTTTATTTTGGATTTTTGTAGTGGCGGCTTCTTTTTGGGTTTTAAAGAGCCCCCTGACATAGCAATTCCCCTGCATAAAAGCGTCAGAATTCAGCTTAAGATTGATCTGGAGCATGGTCAGGAAAAGGTTGTAATTGACGCTCAGGCCATGCATATCAAGCCCACTGGGTTAGGCGTTTCGATAGAAAACATGCCAGCGAATGTATTCAATGCGCTAACAAAAATGGCTAGTGCTGGCTCCAAATTGGCTCCTGGCATGGCAAGCAATTTGGCAGTCGATAATAGGCATCAGCAAAGTTTCGACAGAGCTTTCAAAGAATTGCTCATCGGTGAATTGCCCAAACTTCTGGGAGATTTTTTTGAAACCCTGAGTGACAACCTGGCGCAAAGCAGCCAATTCGCGACGTTTTTTTTGAATAGCTCGCAATTCGACGATCTAATTTCCGACATAAAGCTCAATCGAGAAGCGTTTATCGGCGAATTTTGTAATTCGGTGGTGGCTCAGGTCGATTACATGTACGAAGTCGGCCACAAAAATGACCAAATCATTGATCCTGACATCCCTTTGTCTTTAGTCGAAAAAGATGTTTTTGAAGATTGGCTAAATATATCAACCGTCATCAGGCGCTTACGTAATATTTTTGAGGACCCGCTCTATCAATTAACTATGGAATTGAGCAGGGCGGCTGGCATATCAAGCGGCTCCATTAACAACCCGATTAGCCCGGCAGTATTGTGCGATAGTTTTCGCGATTTAATATTACAATTTAATTTAAATAATAATATCAAAGACGCCATCTATCAATGCTTTGAGAAAACTTTAATTAAGACTCTAGGGTCTTTATATCATCAGGTTGGCTTGTTTCTAGAGAAACAGGAATCAGTTAAAGTAGTTTATCCACCTTTACATGGCAGTAAAAAAACTAAAGCACACAGTAATAATCAAAATAATGAATATTTAAGCGACCAGCAACCCGTATGGTTTTCACCGGGCAAATCGCTCGCAACCCCGGCAAGTGTTGAGCCAAAAGTCCTAGCGCCTATTACTCAAGTGGCCGGAAGATTGCTGGATGTTTTGAAAGAAAATACCGCTAATGCACCAAGAAGCGATAATAATCTTTCTGTTGCTGCTCGTACTGGTCAACAAAATCAGCCTTTATTTACATCAGACGAAGTCTTGTCGGCTATTTCGCAAATACAAAATAGCGTTGGCGGCGAAAGCTTGAGGCATTTTGATAAAGACGCGCTGCAAAAAAAACTTTTGGATGTATTAGAAAAAGCAGGTGAAAGATCTAAGTCTATTTCTAATAGCGATATTCAAAATATTGAAGTTTATGGGCAATTTTTTGAAACCTTGCTGCATGATGTGGAGTTGTCGTCTAATATAAGCTCCTATTTGGAAAGTATTTACCTGCCGTTACTGTCATTGCCGCTACAGGGTAAGGATTTCTTAGTCTCAGAGACCCATCCAGCACGTAACATTGTCAATACCTTGGCTACTTTGGAGTCAGCGGTAAAAAGCAATAAAATTATCAAAAACATCAATATTAAAGATGGGCTGGATAAAATTGTCTCGCGAATTGTCGCGGAGTCAAATAATAATCCCAATGTTTTTGCAGAAGCGGAAAAAGAACTGGAAGGATTGGCGGCTCAGGTTACAAAAGCGGTGGATATTAATATTCATCGGATTGTCGAGTCCTACGAAGGTCAACAAAAGCTGGAAATAGCCAAGCGTGCAGTACAAAAGGAAATTGATAGCCGTATCGCTGGGTGCACGGTGCCGACGGTTATTCCGGAATTATTGAAAACCGGTTGGCAACATTTACTGGTAATGGCGGAGCTGAATAAACAAAACGATCAACAGGAACAGCAAAAATACTTCAAAATATTGGATGATTTAATCTTTTGGCTATATGAGCAAGATTCTATTCTGAAAATGCAGGTAAGCAGTATTCAGAAAACCATACAAACGGTTGAAGAAAATCTAAGTTCTGTTTGCACCAATATATTTCAGCGCGACGGTGTCATTGAAGAGTTAACGGCTTTGCTGATAGGCGAGGGTACGCCTAAAGTCAGGAAACGGATAAAAACTGTCAAAATTGCGGCGGCTCAAGACGAGCCTAAAAAAGAGTATGCAGAAATTGAAGAACAATGGCTTGCTCAGGTTGAGCAATTAGGCTTAGGCGAATGGCTGGCTACTTTTTCCGGTTCAGGTGAGTTTGAGCCGATGAAACTGATCTGGATTGGTGAAGTGATTGAGGTATACGTATTTGTCAATCGAGATGGCATAAATAAGCTGGAATTAACCAAAGAGATGCTGGCAGAATTGTTTCGGAGCGGTACCGCCAATAAGATCGAAAACTTGGATACCCCGCTTATGGATAGAGCGACTAATCTGATGTTGCAGAAAATGCACGAAAAACTTATTTATAATGCGATTCACGATCAGGAAACGGGTTTATTTACCAAGGATGAATTAGTCAAGCAGTTAAAAAATGAATTAAAAAATCTCGGTGATTCTCCGCACACGCTATGCCACGTCGAAATTCTTGATTTTCGGACAATGGCAAATATTTGCGGACTGGAAGGTAGTAAGCATCTTCTGAAAACAGTTTTGCAATTAATCGGTGAGCAATTAAAAGCTGAGGATGTGTTTGCGCGATTGGGAGATGAGTCATTTGCCATTTTATTAAAGGAATGCGCTAGTGAAGAAGCGTTTGAATTATCAAAAAAGTTAGTAAAAAATATTGCCGACTCACATTTTGAATGGCAGGAAAATAGTTTACCTATCAGTATCAGTATAGGTTTAGTGCCGCTGTTAGATAACTGCTATGACGTGCATCAGTTATTAGGACGAGCTGATTCTGCCAGTATTTCTGCAGAGCGATATGAGGAGAGTCGGGTTTTGGTCTTTACGCCTGATAATGAAAATCTGCAGCGCCAGTATAAACTCTATGAGTGGATAGGGCATATCGATAAAGTGCTTGCGGGTGAGCGCTTGTTTTTGCGTTGTCAAATGATTGCGCCTGTAGAGCAGAATATAGAAAATCATCTACATTATGAAATACTATTGGGTATCAGGGATGAAGATGGCGGGATTGTGCCTCCCGATCATTTCATACCCGCTGTCGAGCATACCAAGCGTATGCCTGAAATAGATAAATGGGTTATTAAAAACGTATTTGACTGGATAGAAAAAAATAGAGATTATTTCGACAATATGGACGGTTTTTCGATTAATCTTTCCGGGCAGTCGGTTAATAATCAGGAGTTTCTTGAGTTTCTTAAGGCCTTTCTAGAAGCAAGTGATTTACCACTAGATAAGCTGACTTTTGAAATAACAGAAACCGTCGCAGCAGAAAACGTGGCGTTTACCAAACGTTTTATGAAGGCCATTAGACAATATGGGTGTAAATTTTCCCTGGATGATTTTGGCTCCGGCTATTCGTCATATTCATATTTAAAAAACCTGGAAATCGATTATCTGAAAATAGACGGCGCATTCGTCAAAGATATTGCCAATAACCCAGCCGATAAGGCTATTGTGAAATCGATGAATGAGATTGCCCACTCTTTAGGCTTGAAGACTATAGCGGAATATGTGGAGAACAACGAAATTCGCGAAATTCTTAAACAAATCGGTGTTGATTACGTGCAGGGGTTTGGCATTCATAAACCTATGCCGCTTGTTGATCTGGTTGTTGAACTACCAGAGACTAAATCCGAGCTTTTTTCGTTTGAAGATACCGATTTTTGGGGATTCTGATAGCTGCATCTGCGGTATCACACGCATAATATTAACGGGTTCTGTCCAATTTTCGGTAGCTTATGGCTTCGCTTAAGTGAGAGATTTCGATATTCTGCGAATCGGCTAAGTCGGCAATACTGCGCGCCAGTTTTAAAATCCGATGATAGGCCCGGTGAGACAGGCCAAATTTTTCCATGGCCTGTTCCAGCAATTGATGGCTGGCTTCAGTCAAACTGCAGAATGTTTTAACCTCTGCGGCGCTAAGCGCGGCATTGGCCTTGCCCTGTCGTTGGGCGGCTACTTGTCGGGCGGCTACCACCCGCTGCCGGATTGTCCTGCTACTTTCTTCGCCGCCAGCTAAACCCTTGCGCAGCACGTCTAGCGGGACGCGCGGCACTTCCAGATGCATGTCTATCCTGTCCAGTAAGGGCCCGGATACCCTGTCGCGGTAACGGGCAACTTGCTCGGAGGTGCAGCGGCAACGGCCAGAGGCATCGCCCAGATAGCCGCAAGGGCAGGGATTCATAGCGGCGATTAATTGAAAGCTGGCGGGAAAGTCTGCTTGGCGATTGGCGCGGGAAATTGTGATATGTCCGGTTTCCAGGGGTTCGCGCAGTACTTCCAATACTTTCCGGTCAAATTCTGGCAATTCGTCCAAGAATAAGGCGCCGTTGTGCGATAACGAAATTTCGCCAGGCTTTGGATTGCTGCCGCCGCCGACCAAAGCTGCGGCTGAGGCCGTGTGGTGCGGCGCGCGATAAGGTGGTTGCCGCCAGCGGCTTATATCTAAGCCGTGGTCGCTGATCGAAGCGATAGCGGCGGTTTCTTGGGCCTGTTGTTCGCTAAGTTCTGGAAGAATGGTCGGTAAGCGCGCGGCCAGCATGGATTTGCCCGTGCCAGGAGGCCCAAGCATCAGCAAGTTGTGTGCGCCAGCGGCAGCGATTTCCATCGCGCGTTTGACATGAAATTGTCCATGCACATCGGCAAAATCGATGGTGTAAACCGCTTGTTGGTAGCCCATGCTTGGCGAAGCTGCGGTAATCGCCTGGCGTCCGGCGAAATGGGCGCAGACTTCCAGCAGATTGTTGGCGGGTAACAGTTGGGCGTCTTTAATTAAAGCAGCTTCAGCTGCACAGCCTACTGGCAGGATCAGTTGCCTAAAAGCGTTACGACAATGAATCGCCACTGGCAAGGCGCCAGCGATCGGTCGTAACTCGCCGCCCAGTGATAATTCGCCAATACATTCGTAGTCTTGTAAGGCATCCTTGGGAATTTGCCCGGAGGCAGCCAGGATGCCCAGCGCGATGGCTAAATCAAAGCGGCCGCCTTCCTTGGGCAGGTCGGCGGGTGCTAAATTGATGGTGATGCGCTGGAACGGAAATTCAAAATGCGAATTGATAATCGCCCCGCGCACCCTGTCTTTGCTTTCCTTTACCGCCGTTTCCGGCAAGCCGACGATATTTAAGGCCGGCAAGCCGCTGCTGACGTGCACTTCCACGGTCACCAATGGTGCGTCTATGCCGGAGCGTCCCCGGCTGTAAACGACGGCGAGCGACATTTTAGTCTTTCAGAATTTTAGCTTCCAGTTCGGCGACGCGTTTTTCCAGTTCTTCCAGACGTGAACGGGTTTTGGCTAGCACTGCTTTTTGCACTTCAAATTCTTCGCGGCTAACCAAGTCCAGCTTGGACAGTCCGCTTTGCAGCAAGGCATGGACGTTTTTTTCCATATCGTCTTTAAAATTGTTCAGGCCGGGTGGAATTGCGCTAGCAATACGGTCGGCAAGGTTGTCTATGGCTTTGGGATCGAACATGTTGATTACTCTTGGTCTATGAATGAATTGGGAACGGGTAAATGATCACGACATATTTTATCAGTATCCTCGCGATCCAGCGGTTGTTCAGTCAGGCCGCATTGATAGTGATGCTGCTCCACCGAAAAATAATGACAGGAACGGCACAAACCAAAACTCTTGGAGTCATTGACCTTCTGCAACACGCCCAGCGTGGTTTGCAGTGCTTGGCCTATGGTATCGAATTCCTGGCGGCTGACCTTGGATTCGGCCTGCTTAAAAATATCCAGCGGTTTTAACTCGTCGATCAACTGCTTGCCGGCTTCGGTCAGGCTTAGATGCACTACTCTACCGTCTAATATATCCGTGGTCTTTTCCAGATAGTGCTTACGCTCCAAAATCTGAATGGTCTGCGACACAGTACCCTTGGTCAAGCCAAGATACTCGGCCACAGCAGCATGAGTGTTGCTGTATTTATTACACTTGGCCAGATATTCCAATACCTGACCGTGAATAGGTTGCAAGCCGATTGCCGCATATTTTTTGCGTTCTTCTGATCGCAATAAGGCGCTGATCCGTTCGATCAGCTTAAATGTGTCTAATTCCTGCATTGGCGCGATTCTAACACATGCCGCGGTGCCTGGCCTTGCCCGGCAAGCCGCGGCGTAAGCTTAGGGCTACAGACGATCCATATTATCGCTCCAATTCAGATTGTCTCTGACGAAAAAGCGGTATTGCGGCGTTTGTTGATTTTGCAGATTCAACACATACAAAGTCCGACCAACGCCGCGCCTGCGGTAACCGCCTTTCTCCTTATCGACGATTTGATCGCGCCAGGTACCGAAGTTGACGTAAGTGAGATTTTTATATGAGCCGCTAGGCGGGTATTCCATGTCGGCTTCCGATTCCAGCGGAATGTGCGTGTGGCCTTCGCCGTGCAGATGAAAACCTTTAGCTAAAAATGCGTCTTGAAAGGTCGGAAATGCTTGCAGATTCTTAAAGCTGGCGCCGTCTTCGCTATAAACCGACTCAGGCTGGATTTTTTCCAGCATATCCGCGATTAACAGTACGCCGCGTACCAAATGCAACTGAATCCGAAACATATTGAAACGGCCGGTCAACATCAGCCATACCCGCGCGGCTTTTAAGCCAAACCGCCGCAACGGCGGCGAACTCTCCAGGGTAAAATCGTAACTTAGCCACAGGCACAAGGCTTTATACAACTCGGCTTCGATGATGTCGCGCAATTCCTCGCTGGCTTTATTCCGGGTTTCATCCAAAATCCTGCTGACCGCTGCGGAGGTGGGCCGATACAAATCCAATTCTGCCAGAATGCGCTTGATGCGGCTTAAATCCAGCTGCGGATCGTTCTTGGTTTTTTGGTAGTCTTCCAGCGCCAGTTGGCAGCGATAAATGAAGGTCGATAAGGCACCAGCCGCTACTGTGTCGCCGAAGCAGGGCGCGGTGAAAGGCCGGTAGTTCAGTTGCTGCCAAGCGTGGGCGCGCCAGCCGTCCTTGGTCGTCCAGCCGGGTAGCCCGTTTGCGGCTTCGACGCTCAGGCTGTTGTCGCGGTCGCGCCAATGGCCGTGGGTAATGAAGGTCCGCAACTGCGCATCGCCCCAATAAAACGGTAGCCAGGGTACGCTGTCAGGCGCAGCAAAATACTGCTCGTCGTCGAAATACATTTTGCCGACCCAACTGCGATACGCCGCCGATAGTTGATTGACAGGCTGCCCCAGACATTCTTCGTAATACGTTTTCAACACCGCCGGGTCGGCAAAAATCTCCTTGTCGTGATTGCCGAGCAGGGTCAAAACTTCAACGTTGATCCGCTGGTCTTGCAAGCGTTTTACGGTTTGCCGCAAAAGATGAAAAAATCCGCAAACGCCGTTTGGGTCGTTGGACGCTGGCGCGCGGCTATGTATCTTAACGATCTCGGCCATGATGCGGCGCAGGCAGGGTTTAAATTCCGCATGCTCGCGTTGCCAGGGGTAGACACCGGCCTTAGCCCATTCCGCACTGCGAATCATGTCGACTACATCGCCGTCCAGGATCAAGGTCAGTTCGTTAATGCTCTGCTTATTGCATACCGTGACGATGTCATCGAAAAAAATCGGCCAGACAGTTTCTTCCGCGCTTTGGCTGCCTACCGTGTCGTCGGTAAAATGTACATCGCTAATGCAGATGCACAAACGATTTTGGCCCGTGCTCGGTTCGCTCCGCGCTGGTTGCAAGCTGGCTAGCGTGATTTGTAAGTCTTCTTGGCTGCTGGTCATAACGGCGCTCCTCAATTGCGGTGTTTTTGCAAAAATTCCACGAAGCGCGGATAAATGTCTTGCGCGGCGTTTTTGCCCATGATCACATCGGCGTGGCCGTAATCGGGGAATAAATGCAACTCATGGCGGCCCGGCACGATTTGCTCCAGGCGTTGATGGCAGACGATATTGGAGTTGCGGAATAAGGCATTGTCTTGGCCGGCGACGAACAAACACGGCGTATCAATCTCGGCAGCATGTTGGAAATAATTGTCCGGCAAGTTGCGGTAACGCGGCTCGTTAGGAAGATATTTAACGGCGGTGTTGTTGGCATTGACCATTTTCAATACATGCCGGTAGTAATTGACGCTGCAACCGCCGAACAAATCGCCGCAGCGGCGGTGAGTCACGTCGTGTAGGTTTTCGTGTTTGTATAACACCGGAAACCCCCAGCCCCACATGAAACTCAGCATATGACATTCCGGCGAATCACATTCTTTATGAAATGCCGAGATTGCCATCGCCAATACCTTACCCGCACCCAGCCCGGGTTCGCGCCGCCAGTAAGGGTTCAGATAATCCACGCCCAAAATATAATCGGCGGCCAATGGTCCCAGATACAGCTTGATCTTGGCTGGCAGCGGCACACAAGGTGTCAGTGCCACGCCGTTGGCAATCAGGCTGCGTACGCCGGTCACGGCTTTACCGAATAAACCCATGGTAAACGCCAGTGCGCCAAAGCAATGACTGATGACATGGATGCGGGCGCTGGGGCCGACTGCCGCGCGCACGGTGGCGATGGCTGCCGGCATGTCGTAGAGCGCCAGATCGTCTACATTGTAATTATGTCGATGCAGATTATAGGAATAGCGGTTGCTGATCCGACCATCCAAAGTCCAGACATCGCTGAAACCATTATCCAGCAGATAGCTGGTCAGATTGTAATGCTCCGGCATGATGAACATATCGCTGGCGGCAGTCAGGCCTGGCACCAGCACCACCACGTCGTCACTAACCGCCCGTTTGAAGCGCAATAAGCTCAGGCCCAGTCGGTCAGCGGTGGTAAATGGGTGAGTACTGACCTCCGCATCCTTGACGCCTTCCAGGGTGAACAACGGAATTTCCCGCTCGAAACCGCCCATCTTTGGTGTCAGCGACGGTTTGTAGACCTCCCACAGTGCGCCCAAAAAGAAGCCGCCGAAACGTTCCACCGCATGCAGCCGGTCTTTTAAGGTATCGCCGCTAGCGCTTATCGTCGTCAACTGCTTGGCAAAATCCATCACTTCTATATACAACAAACCAGTGGCGTAGACCTTGGCTTTGGCCTCCTGATCGGCTTCCACGTGGCCTTTGAACAAGTTGGTGAACAAGGTAGTGGTGTCGGCCCATAAATCCGGGCCGAGGTTGTTTTGAATCTGCTTGCGGCCGCTTAAAGTCAGGGCCTGGCCGTTGGCGTCGGTAAAAAACAGCCGATAGAGCATTTGCTTGCGGTCGGCATCGGCGCTATCGACGAATAAATTAAACACGCCTTTATCGACGTTGCGGCGCCCGCCGATCAAGTCGCCTTCCACATAGCCAATCGCCGCCGATTGGTGGGCGTCAGATTCTAAAAACGTATCCAGATCGTCGCTTTGGATGGTCAGATGGAACATGAAGTAATGGTTGTCTTCTTTGCCTTGCTTGTAACCGTCTTCAAAAGCGGTTTGGCCCAGGCTGAGATAGCCTTTCATTTCTTCGGTGAATTCGAACGAGGTTTTGTTGGTATTTGTCATGTCAGTATTCCTGTGAATTAGGTTTACACGCCCAGGCTGGCATCGGGTTTGATGCCGGTGATACCCTCGGCAATCCACTCTGCGACAGCTGAAATGGTCGCCGCCGGATTGGCACCGACCGCGCTTGGCAAGATAGAGCCGTCAACCACATACAAGCCTTGATAGCCAAAAGCTTGGCCGCGCTGCTCTGGATGGCCGCTGACCACGCCTTTGTCTGGTGAGTCGGCCAGGATGCAGCCGCCCAAAGGATGCACGGTCACGTTGTGGCGGATAGGTAAGTTCCAGGTTGGCAGTGGCAAAAACCAGTTGGATTTGACAAATTTTTTGAATCGTTCCCCAGTCGCCAGAATGGCCTGATACAAACTCATGCTGGTGTCTTGCGGCCAATCCAGGTCGATACGTCCGGCCTTATTCAAGCCTAGTGTACCGTCGCCGTTGTCCAGGCCCATACAAAGCATCACCACGGATTTTGAAGACAAATCGTCCTTTAAAATTTCATGCAAGGAAAAGCCCAGCGTACCGTTCCAGATACCGCTGCTCAGATATTTTTTCAGCCATGCAAATAAGGCTTTCGCGGCACGTGCCAGTTTGCGCAGCGTACTGGTCGGAAACACACCTTCTATATACCAGGCCAGCCAGGCGGGATAGGAGGCATCTTCCAGGACAAAAGCCTGTTCTCTGTTGAAGTGGTCGAACAGGTTGTAATCGGTGTATTGGGTAATCACCGGCCCGTAGTTGGGGTCGGCGTCTTTTTTGCCTTCGATGGCAAACGATAAAAAATCGCCGTTGCCGGAGAACCAGCGACCCAACTGCGCGCTGAGATTGGGTAGGCTGCGATGCACATCGCGGCAGCGCAGCAGCAACTCGTTGCTACCGAACGTACCTGCCGAAACCACTACCCGGCGGGTTTTCAGAGTTACCGATTTTCCCGAGGCAAAGTTTTGAAATTCCACTCGATAACCGAATTCGCCGCTGGCTGAGGTATCGTCATCGCCAAACTGATTGAGCGGGACGATGTTTTCGGCCAGACAGTCGGTTAGCACCTGGCCGCCATGCTGCTGTTGGCCGGCGTGAATGTAGTTTAGGTCCAGCGTGTTTTTAGAATGCGTGTTGCAACCGACATCACATTCGCCGCAATAGGTACAAGAGGTTTGGGTGGCACCGTAGCGGTTTTTTTCTTGCAAGCCGATGGGGATGGGTTGGTCCGAGCCCTTGTAGTTGTAATCGTTGCCAAAGAATACGCAGATGTCGGCCAACTTGCTGCTGCGGTTCTCGTGGGCGGCAAACGCTTGAAACAGTTCGGTACGAACGATTTTTCGCCGTTTGTCGATTTGCCAGGACGGTACCGGGCGGGCACCCAAGACCTGCTTGGCGATTTGGTAATAAGGGGCGAGAGTGGTTTTATCCAAGCCAGTCGGCCAGCCCTGCTCGAATACCTGCGCGGGCGGTTCCAGGAAGACGTTGGCGTAAATCAGCGAACCGCCGCCCAGGCCCGCAGAAATCACCGCATCCATTTTTTTGTAGTTGCGGATGTCGAACAGGCCGCGCTGATTTTTGTTTTGAATATGCCTAGGCCGGTCTATCGCTTCGCCTTCCACACTCCAAAAACTGTCGGCAATTTGTTTGGGCGAGCGGGCGAAGGAGCCCATGGGATAATGCCTGCCACGCTCCAGTAACAGCACTTTGGAACCCCACTTTTGCGCGAGTCGGCAAAAGCTGATGGAGCCGCCGAAGCCGCTACCGATGACTATCGCTTCGTAGTCGAAGGTCTGATTAGTCATATACACCTCCTCAAGAAATATTTTTTATTGTTATTGCCTCATTGTCCTGCTGTCGGATGTCAAAGAAAAATGGTATTGCCAAACTAGGCGTATCGCTAAAACCCTGTACGGAACAATGCCTTACAGCGTCATGCGCCGACGCTATTCTGGCAGTATAGCCTAGTTCGTGTCGCGGTTCGATTAATGCGAAAAGTGCTGATGTCCGCGAGGAGGACGCGGTTAAACATTCCGTGTTTCCATGCTATGCGAGATATACTTGAGAGCATTTTTAGCTATAGTTGAGGAGTCGTTATGCAGAAAATATCCGTCAAAAATCCGGTGGTGGAAATCGATGGCGATGAAATGACCCGGATCATCTGGCATTTCATTAAAGACAAGCTGATTTTGCCTTATCTGGATCTGCAAATTGATTATTACGACTTAGGTATAGAGCAGCGCGATGCCACCGACGACCAGGTCACCATTGATGCCGCACATGCTATTCAGAAGCATGGTGTGGGCATCAAATGCGCCACCATTACGCCCGACGAAGCACGGGTTGAAGAGTTTGGCTTAAAAAAAATGTACAAATCGCCAAACGGTACGATTCGGAACATTTTGGATGGCACGGTGTTTCGCGAGCCCATCATTTGCAGCAACGTACCACGGCTGGTGCCTAACTGGACGCAGCCCATCTGCATTGGCCGACATGCCTTCGGCGATCAATACCGCGCCACTGATTTTGTCACCAAAGGCAAAGGTAAATTAAAAATAAGTTTTACCCCGGACGACGGCAGCGCCGAGCAATCATTTGAGGTGTATCACTTTGAAGGCGATGGCGTAGCTCTGGCGATGTACAACACCGACGAATCCATCGCTGGCTTTGCCCGCAGTTGTTTCAACGTAGCGCTGGATCGCGGCTGGCCGCTGTATTTATCCACCAAAAACACCATCCTGAAAAAGTACGACGGCCGCTTTAAGGATATTTTTGAAGAGATTTATCAAGCCGAATATAAAGACCTCTACGCCGCCAAAGGCATTGTTTACGAACATAAATTGATCGACGATATGGTGGCGTCGGCTTTGAAATGGAACGGTGCGTTTGTTTGGGCCTGTAAAAATTACGACGGCGATGTGCAATCCGATACCGTCGCGCAAGGCTTTGGCTCATTGGGCTTAATGACCTCTACGCTGGTTACCCCGGACGGCAAAACCATGGAAGCAGAAGCCGCCCACGGCACGGTGACCCGGCATTACCGCATGCATCAACAGGGCAAGAAAACCTCCACTAACCCGATTGCCTCGATTTTTGCCTGGACCCGCGGTTTGGCGTTTCGCGGTAAGCTGGATGCCAATAGCGAGCTGATCGCATTTTGCGAAACCCTGGAAAAAGTCTGCGTCGATACCGTAGAAGCCGGGCAAATGACCAAAGATTTGGCGTTGTGTATTTATGGCGACGATCTCAACGACTCGCATTATTTGACCACCGAAGATTTTCTGGAAGCCTTGCGGCTTAATCTGGAGAAAAGTTTGGCGCGTTAAACTTGGCATTGCCTGTAAACCCTGGGCAGTTAAAGCTTCCCAGGGTTTTGCCGCCTAAGCCCCGGCGCTTGTCAAAAGCTGGTTAAATCCTTGTTACAATGTTATCCAAATCAACCCTCTTGCCTTAAGGCGTTTAAAAATCATGCGATTATTATTGGTAGAAGACGATGCCATCCTGGGTGATGGCTTGAAAGCCGGCTTAACCCTGGAAGGCTATGCGGTCGATTGGCTGACGGACGGCGCCCAGGCCGACGAGGCGCTGAAATTAAACCATTACGACTTGATCGTATTGGATTTAAACTTGCCGCGCATGGACGGCATGACGGTTCTAAAATCCCTGCGACGGCGCAAGGATTCTACGCCGGTACTGGTATTAACTGCCCGCGACGGTGTGGCCGAGCGGGTAGCCGGACTGGATAGCGGCGCTGATGATTTTGTGACCAAACCCTTTGATCTGGCCGAGATTTGCGCCCGCTTGCGCGCCTTGGCCCGCCGCCACGACGGCCACAGCCTGCCATTGTTAGAACACAAAGGCGTCACCATCGACCCGGCGGCGCATCAGGTTTTTTACCATGACAAACCGGTGGAACTGGCGCAAAAAGAATATGAAGTCCTTAGCTATTTGATGGGCCACATCGGGCAGGTTATCTCCCGTGCCCGGCTGGAAGAGGCGCTATATGCCTGGGGTTCGGAAGTGGAAAGCAACGCCGTGGAAGTACACATCCACCATTTGCGCAAAAAACTGGATACCAATCTGATCCGCACGCTCCGCGGCGTTGGCTACATCATCGACGAAAATTAAGCCATGCGATTTAGACTGGCTCCGCGCTCGCTGAAGAAACAACTGCTGTTTTCATTGTTATCGTCTTTATTGCTGGTTTGGGGGCTGACGGCTTATTTTAGTTACAAGCAAACCCGCGACGAAATCGCCGAGTTGTTTAACGCGGAACTGGCGCAATCGGCACGGGTGGTGCATGCCTTTGTCGAGAACATGGTCAGGCAGCGAGCCTTGACCAAACTGTGGGAGCGCGACAAAACCCCGGAACTGTTCGATACACCGATTTTGGGTCACAAATACGAGCGTAAAATTGCCTTTCAGTTGCGCTCGGTTAAAGAAGGCTTGGTGTTACGCTCGGAAAGCGCGCCGGAGTTTGCATTATCGTTGACTCGCAACGGCTACAGCGAAACCCTGCTGGATGGCCAACTGTGGCATGTATTTAGCTTAAGTACGGAAAGTGGCGATTATGTGATCCATGTCGGTCAGCGCGACGACATTCGTACCCAGTTGGTCGAAAGTGTCGCCGGGCAGCAGGTGATCGGTTTTCTGATTGCCTTGCCGATTTTAGGCGTGATGATCTGGTGGATAGTCAGTCGCACCCTGTCGCCGGTCAATCACGTTAAAGAACAACTGGCCAGTCGCGCCGCTGGCTATCTGCAACCGCTGTCAGTTGAAAATCTGCCGGAAGAAGTGCTGCCGGTGGTCACGCAGATCAATAGCTTGTTTGAGATGCTGGAACAGGCGTTTGCTAACGAGCGCAACTTTACCTCCGATGCCTCTCACGAATTGCGTACGCCGCTGGCCGGTTTGTTGACGCAGATACAGGTGGCGCAAAAAACCACCGATCCGCAGATGCGCGATCAGGCTTTGCAAAAAGCCAAGCAGGCCATCTCACGCATGACTCACACCGTACAGCAACTGCTGACCTTGTCGCGGGTGCAACACCAGCAAGCTGGCATCGTCAAACAGGCGGTTGATGTCAATCAGGCGTTGATAGAAGTAATTTCCGATCTGGATCACGCCGCCCGCGACAAGCGCATCGATATTGAATTGCAAGGCGAAGAGGCTGTGTTGATTCAAGCCAATCCGCAACTATTTCAGGTCTTGATCCGCAACTTGATTGATAACGCGATTAAATATTCACCTAGCGAAGGCCGCATCAAAGTCACCTGTCGCCGCGACAAAAACCGGCTGTATCTTAGCGTGGAAGACAGCGGTCCCGGCGTAGCTGACGACGATTATCAACGTATTACCCAGCGCTTTTACCGTTGTGTAGAAACTGCCAACAGCGTGGAAGGCAGCGGCTTGGGTTTGTCTATTGTGCAGCGCATCGTCGCCTTGCATGCTGCAGACATCGATTTTGCCAAATCGGCGCTGGGTGGTTTGAAAGCTAGGTTACAAATGGATTTGGCGGGGTTTACCTCGGTAGCCCGTATGTAGCGCAGCGCAATACGGGGATTGGCTGTGAGCGTAACCCCGGATTTCGCTTCGCTGCATCCAGGCTACACGCTGGTTCCCAAGCTCTGGCTGGAACTTAATTTTAAAAGCTTTTGCTTCTCGTTTATTTGGGAAGCTGGAGCTTCCAAAGCTAAGGTTCCCAACCTGGAGGTTGGGAACCAGAAAAACCAGAAAAACATCGATTTTACCTGGTTCCCAAGCTCCAGCTTGGGAACCCACTCTCTCGGAAGCTCTAGCTTCCCGAATCGATCACCAGTCCCGAACCACTTCAATCAAACCTTCCATTCCCAGATAATTCCTAGCGCTGGAATAACGCCAATGCGCCGGCAAGTCCACGTAGCCCCGTTTGACCGGATTTTGGTGTATGTAATCCAGCTTTTGGCGCATCACGGCCTCGGTTTCGATCAACTGGGGATGGTTGCCTTCTTCCCAAATCTGGTAATCGCTATTGGTTTTATGTGGGCGTTTTAGTAATGCCAGCAACTCCAGAACCCGTGCCGAACCGCTTTGTTCTAAATAGGCGATGATTTGTTTAGCAGTGTAGGCTTTGAAGCGTTGCATGTCCCGACTCAGATCAGGCGAGGCGGCGATCAGGTGCAGGTGGTTTTCCAGAATGACATAGCCATACAATTGAAAGCCGTTGTCCTGCTGCAAAAACCGCCATGAATTCAGTACCATATTCACTGCTTCGGGGCGGGTAAACAGTGGCAGCCAGTGGTTTATGGTGGCGGTCAAAAAATGCGGACTGGGATTTTGCAGGACTCGATAGCGGCTGCGGGGCATATTATTCGGTTTGGTTAGTAAAGGAAGCTGGAGCTTCCGAGAGTGGGGGTTCCCAAACTGGAGTTTGGGAACCAGATTAAGATTACTATTTTACCAAATCAATGGTTTTCTGCGGCGTGTAGGGCCGAATAAGTTCGGCCCTACACGCCGCGCAAGCTAATGTTAAACAGCATTAGTCGATAGCTCGTATGTAGCGCAGCGCAATACGGGGATTCGCAGTCGTTTGTCCTGGAATTCGCTGCGCTGCTTCCAGGCTACATGCGCTTAAAACCCAGGCTAAATAGCCGCCATAAACTTTGGTCAATAATCCCCGATTCTGCTTTGAGCCTCAATATGGTCTAATCTGCGCTTTTTCTGTTAGCGAGTTGTAAGCGGCATGTCGAATCTAAAGGCTAGTTATTTAGGCTACTGTCTGACCGCCGGCCTGGTTTTGTGCGGTTGCGGTGAGCAATCTGCCGAGCCGCAGGTTAAGACTCAAGAATTGCAGGCTACTGCGCTTAGTCCTGTCGATGCGCAAGCGCTTGGTCTGCAGAACTTGCTTAGCTTCGATGTTTATGTGGATAAGCAAGTCGTGCATGCGGCGTTTGTCGCGCTACCTAGCGGCAGCAAGCAAGCTTACATCGGCTATCTGCATTCCGAAGACGGCGGTTTGCATTGGTCGCAGCCTACGCCGCTTAGTCAGCAATTTAATCAAGCAGTCGAATCAAAAATCGGCAACGATATTCAAATTGCCGCAGCCGACGACAAATTGCTGGTGGTCTGGCAAACTACCGGCGAAATACCGGGCATGGGGCCTTTGTTTACGGTTTATTCTAATGATGCCGGTAAAACCTGGCAGCAGGGCGCCAAACCGACCGGCAGCGATGCTGATCAATCGCACCAGGAATTGCTGGCTGACGCTGATGGCCGCTTTCATGCGGTATGGCTGGATGATAGAGACGAGAATGGCTATCAAGGTGTGCGTTATGCGCGAACTAGCGATGTCGGTCAGCACTGGGAGTTGGCGCAGACTATCGATGATTCCAGTTGTTCGTGTTGCTGGAACCGGCTGGCGCTGGGAAGCGACGGTAAGTTGAATTTGTTATACAGGGACATGCTGCCGCGCGATATGGCTTTGGCGCAATCCCAAGATAGTGGGCTTAGCTGGCAGCGCATCGGTACGGTGGGCGCGTTTAATTGGAAGTTCGACGGCTGTCCGCACAACGGCGGCGGTTTGACCTATGCCGCAGACGGTGCCTTGCACAGTTTGGTTTGGACCGGCGCAGAAAATCAGGTGGGGTTGTATCATATGCAATCCAGCGATAGCGGCCAGCATTGGACTACGCCGCAACGCCTGGGCGAAGCCAGTGCGGCGTTTCATTCGGATATCGCCGCAGGCGCGAGTCGGCTGGTGGTGGTTTGGGATGCGCTGGGGCCGGAAGGTTCTAAAGTGTTTGTCTCTGAATCGCTTGATAATGGCGGGCATTGGTCGGCGGCCAGGCAGTTGTCGTCGGCAACGGGTTCGGCGACATTTCCGCGCATAGTAGCGACTTCGACTGGATTGCTGGCGCTGTGGCTGGAGCAAACGGCCGGTAGCAAGCACTGGTCGGCGGCGGTTTTGCAATAGCTTTGGATCTGCGTAGGTGCGAATTTATGCGCCCAATTAATCAAAGCAAAGGTCGAATCAATTCGACCCGACATTTGGATTAGGCAATTATTGCCAATGATTTTAATACTTTAAGAGGTTGTCATGCCCAAGTTAGACATAACAAAAATAATAAAATCCTGCTTGTTGGCAGTTGCGCTGTTAAGCCCGGTATCGGCTTTTGCGCATGCCATTTTAGTCAAATCGCAGCCGGCCAAGGATGAAACGGTGACCGAGTCGCCCAAGCAGATCGATCTGTGGTTTAACGACGCGGTGCGCAGCGAATACAAAGCCCTGGCGGTCATCGATAGTACCGGCAGGCGGGTGGATAATCACGATGTCGCGCAAAGCCTGACAAACGGTGCCAATATTTACGCCACAGTGCCGACACTGGCGCCGGGCACTTACACCATCCGCTATCGGGTGGTTTCCGAAGACACGCATATCGTCACCGGTAAATTTGAATTCACTATCAAACCTTAAGCTTGCAACACACGGCATAACCTTATGAATACTCGACTCCCCGCTTTTTTTGTTGCGGCATTGGTCGCTTGCGCTTTGTTTTTAAGCGGTTGCGACAAACTCGGTTTTGGCACCAAACAATCCAACGCGCTGGGCAATCGCCCCGATCTGGATTGCATTATTGCCAACGATTTTTACGCGGTGCATTTCAGCGCCTATTTGCAGCCGTCCAAAGACGATAAAAACACCGATCCTAAAGCGGCGTTTGTACCGTTTTGCCAAAAAATCCCTCGGGCCGGCAAAATGTTTTTCACCGCCGATCTGATCGATCGCGACATCCGTACCACGCCGATTGGTATTAAATTGGTGGAAGTGGAAAAAACCGGCCAAAAAGCCCCGGATGATATTCGCGAGATTCGTACCGTCACCGAAATTCCATCCAAACTGTATCCCAAAGGCGCGGTAGAAGCGCAAGCCGATGTGGATAAAACCGGCGATTACGTGTTGTATCTGTTGATCGGCGAAGCGATGGAAGATGACGACAAGTTTCGGGTGGCCCTGGAAGTGGGCGTCGATCCAAATCCAAGCCAGTTGCCGCTGATTGCGATTGGCGCGGTCGCCGCGTTACTGATGTTGGTGCTGGGATTTTTGGTTTATTTACATAAACGCAAAGCCAAAGCTGCGTCAGTCGCTTCAGACCAGGAACCAGAAGAATGAGTAGGACGCGGGAAGCGCTTAAATCGCTTAGCTTGGGAAAATGCTTATTCTTGGTTTGCTTGTTACTGCAATCGGGTTGGGTGGCGGCACATGCGCCGGGTCTTAGCTCAATAGACGTATCGATCAAAGCCGATCATCTGCTTGCCAGGGTAACCTTTGCAGTGCAGGACATAGAAGCTTTTGCGCCTATGGATAGCGATCTGGATGCCGAGGTCAGCGATGCCGAGCGGGAAGCGGCCAAGCCAACCATTGCCAAGCTACTGGCTGAGCAATTACGGGTTAATGTTGACGGTAACGATCTGCAAACTGCTGGCCCTGGGGCCGTCAACTACGACGAGCAGAACAACGCCCATATAGAATTTAACTTTCAGACCGTGCCGCAAAAACAGTTGGTGCTGCAATCCAAATTTTTGACATTGTTGCAGGATGGGCATCAACAATATGTCACGATTAAGGATGTCAGCGGTAAAACGCTAGCAGAAAAAATGTTGAATAAAGCCGATCAAAAAATCCAGCTTGCGCTGGTGGCTGGCGAAGCTGCAGAAAACCCTGCAGGGGCTTCGAGGTTTCTAGATTTTATGAAGCTCGGTATCGAGCATATCCTGACCGGCTACGATCATTTGTTATTTTTGTTCGCGCTCTTGGCTGTCACACATAGCTTTTGGCCGGCGATCAAGATCGTCACTTTTTTTACTATCGCCCACTCGATAACCTTGGCGTTTGCCGGACTTAATATCGTGGAGCTACCCAGTAGTTTCGTGGAGCCTGTGATTGCGCTGACGATTATTTATGTGGCGCTGGAAAACATTATTCGCGGCGATCATCCTAAAGGCAGGCAGTGGTTAACCTTTGGTTTTGGTTTGATACACGGTTTTGGTTTTGCCAGCGTGTTGCGGGAGATGGAAATTTCCAGTAGTGACACGGGTATTCTGGTGCCCTTGCTGTCGTTTAACTTAGGCATCGAAACTGGCCAGATTGCCGTGGCGTCTGTCGTGCTACCGTTGATTTGGTGGTTGAATAACAAACCGGTGATTGCCGAGAAATTCCTCAAAGGTTGTTCGGGAATGGTGGCGCTGATGGGGGCTTACTGGTTGATCGAGCGGACGCTGCTCTAAGAGTAAAACTGACTTTAAAATCCCCTCTCCCTCAGGGCAATGCCGTTAAGTTAAGCAGCGAGTTTGCTGTAGGGTCGAATTTATTCGACCTGAAAACTCCAATCGTGCGAATAAATTCGCACCTACAGCTATTAACTTAACGGCATTGTCCCTCAGGGAGAGGGCTAGGGTGAGGGAGTTAATCCATTTTTAGAGCCCTCGAAAACCAGAGGGCTGCCTTGCAAATTGAAGCTTAGTCGGTCAAGCCGCTAACGCCTTCAACTGACCAGTTGTCAAAATCGCTGACGCCTGACTGGTCGTCGCCTTTGCTGTATTGAATACGGCAAGCATAGTGACGGGTTACGTTAGGGCTGTCTTTGGAGCTGATTTCTACATCAGCGTTAACGATATATTCGTAGTTACCCAGGGTCCAGGCGTTGGTGGCTTGGCTAGCGAAAGTCAGGCTTTGATCTTCGTCAGCTTCGTTTTTGATGTAGGTATTGCAATGCGCTAACGCCAAAGCGGTCATGTCGGTGCTGATAGACATCGGGTTTGCCGCGTCTTTGCTTTCGACTAAAAATAAATCTGAAGCGGCGATTTCGTACATGAAAGGCAGGAAGAACTTAATCTGGACGGCAAGCAAGGCTGCCAAGCACACGGCGAATATTATAATTTTCTTTTTATTCATGGCTCAAATAGTGGTTTTTATTAGGGTAATTGTGTTTTGGTAGGCGCGATTCTAGCAAAGATCAAGGGGGGTAGGAAATGCCAAACCCCTAAAGCTAATTTACCTTGAATTTGCCAATGTCCAAGATACTGCTTTTTGATCATGTATTTTCGGGGCTGGGTACGCCGGTCATCAGGCTATTCATGTTGGGCTGGTCGTTAAAAGTTGCTGCAATTTTTGCCAGATGGGCTGCGCAAAATCTAATGTTAAGTCATTTTTATCATTGCAAAACACCAGAGTATCGGCAAGTTCGTCGGTGCTTAAGGCTTCCTGGCTGGTAATCGCCTTATCCAGCACCGCCAGATCCGCTTCGGAGGCGTCTTTAGCTAGTTGCTGACGGGACTGCAGGCGTTGACGCAGGATGTCGAGTGAGGTGGTTAGCGATAAAATAACAAATGGCAGATTCTTTTCGCGGGCCATTAACCGGAATGGTCGGCGCTGCGCTTCGCACAAAAAGGCAGCATCGACGATGACCGCAAAGCCCTGATCA
>CAIOHN010000262.1 GCA_903858105.1 uncultured Pseudomonadota bacterium
GCCGTTCTCCAGCAGCGCAGTCGGCCGGTTGAGGGCGTCGTAGCTGGCGGTGATGTAGAACGGGGTGGCTTCCGGCCAGGTGGTGCGGGTGCGGTTACCGGCCGGATCATACTGGTAGGCCAGGGCTTTGCCGCCGGCAGTGGTGCTGGTCAGGCGACCGGCGTTGTCGTAGACATAGCCGATGGCGTAGCCGGTTTTGTTGGCGGCGGTTTTGCGGCCCAACAGGTCGTAACTGAAGCTAATGTTGTCGGCCGCAGTCGGATAGGTCCGGCTCAGCAGACGGTTCAGGTTGTCGTAGGCCAGGGTAATGCTTAGGCCGTTACGTTTGCGCAGGCTGGTGACGTTGCTGTTGGCGTCGTAGGCCACCTGTTCGAAGTCGGTCGCCGAGGACGCGCCGGCAGTGACTTTGTCCGGATACAGGGTTTTCAGCTTGCGGTCGTGACCGTCGTATTGGTAGGTGGTCAGCTGGTTTTTGGCATCCTTGACGGTGGCGACCAAGCCATTGGTTTAAAAAAGTTGTTTAAATATACGAAATTTTGTATATTTCAGCATATGATCAATCCCAAACCTATCAAATTCCTGGGTCGTGCCCTTGAAGACCTCCGCGCATTTCCCGTTGCCGTGCGCCGTGAAGCGGGTCATCAGCTCGACCAAGTACAGCATGGGCGTGAAGCAAGCGACTGGAAACCTATGAATACGGTTGGACACGGGGTTAAAGAAATTCGAATTCGCGACGAAGCTGGGGCATTTCGTGTGCTTTACGTCGCCAAATTTGCCGATGCTGTCTATGTGGTGCACTGTTTTCAGAAAAAGACCCAGACAACCAGTCAGACAGATATCGATTTAGCCACCAAACGCTATCGTGATTTATTAAAGGAGTTTATCTAATGAACAACGAACAATTTTCCAGCGTGTGGGACGCTATCGAAAACACGCCCGAGGAAGCCGAGAACATGAAACTCCGCTCGACTTTAATGATGGTTTTAAAAGATCACATTACCCGCACCGGGCTGAGTCAAGCGCAGGCCGCCAAGCTGTTCGGCGTTACCCAGCCGCGTATCTCTGATCTTATGCGCGGCAAGATCAATTTGTTCGGTCTGGATGCCCTAGTCAATATGACCGCATCAGCCGGTTTACATATCGAGATGCGAGTATCGGAAGCGGCATGAAAACAGCGCACAACCGGCTGTGGCGTGTTTTGCTGGCGGCGATTTAGAACGGCGGCGACTTCCGGGCTGTGGGCCTCGGCACGGTCAGATCACCGTCGGCGTTTGTTATCGGACTGGGAAGCTCGATTGAAACGCCAGCGGGACGGTTTAGCCGTTGTTTGCAATCAGGGTTTTCGGAACGGGAGGAAATAGGTCGCCGAAGGTAGGGCTCGGCAACCTGGGATCGCTTGGTTTGATCACTCGACAGATGCGCCTCCTGACGTCGGCACATCCTATCGGCGCACGTTATCGGGTTGTACAGCCAGGTTTTGGCGGTGGTGACGGCGCCTTCGTACCAGACTAAAGGTTCGTCAACACCGGGGCCATGCACGTAACGTCTCAGCAGGGCGCCGGCGCTGTTGTATTCGGCGACCAGGTCGCTGCCGTCGTAGCTCAGGTTGGTAACGACACCGGCCAGGGTGGTTTGCCGCAAGCGGCCTGCTCCGTCGTAGGCCAGGCTGTTGGCCGAGCCGGTTTTGTTGGCGGCGGTCAGCTGGTTGTCGAGGTTGTAGGCATACGTCCACACACCGTCACCGCCGAGGTTGCCGTTGGCGTCGTAGCTTAAGGTGCTGCCGGCGGCGGTGGCGTATTGGTTCAGGCCGTTGGCGGTGTAGCTCCGGGTGCCGTTGGTGTAGCCGGTCCATTGGTAGCTGTTGTTGGTCCAGCTGGCCGCTTTGATGTCCTGCACCTGGTTGCGGGTGTAGCTCCAGGTGTTGTCCTGGGCGGTGCCGGCCAGGTTTTGGGTCAGGCTGGATAGCGCCGACTGGGTGTCGTAACCGTAGCCGGTGGTGGTACCGTTACCCAGGGTGACGGTGGTGCGCCGCGACAGGTCGTCGTAGGCGTAGCTGGCCAGGTTGGTGGTGCCCAGTTCTTTAATGGCAGTCGGCCGGTTGAGGGCGTCGTAGCTGGTGGTGATGTAGAACGCGGTGGCTTCCGGCCAGGTGGTGCGAACAAAGCCACCGCAATTGGCTAAAACATGCGGCGCAATGCCCTTTGGTTATTGCGCCTTACGGCCTTGCTTATCCGCCCTACGGCCCTGAGGACTGTTCTATGCGAGGTAAATGTCTTTGTGGTAAAATCGAATTTGAGATCGTTGGCAAGGTTCCAAATCTATACCAGTGCCATTGCTCACTTTGCCGAAAGCAAGGCGGGTCATCATCGAACACTGCGACTATTGTGGAAAAGAAAAATTTCAATTGGCTTGACGGGGAAGAGCATATTTCTTCTTGGGTAAAGGCCTCCGGATTTTGTTCCGACTTTTGTTCCAAGTGCGGTTCCCCAGTACCAAACCCCGTTAGAGCAACTCCGTATTTCTGGGTTCCTGCCGGCCTGCTTGATGGTGAAGTCAACACATCAATTGCTGCTCACTTATGTGTCGGCTCAAAGGCATCGTGGGATATCATCTCGTCTAAGGGGGCTCAATATGAAGCAATGCCAGAAGAACTCTTGCAATTTATTGAGCATCTACACTCCCACACTGATGTTTAACCCTTTGTTCGATGTAACCGAAACCTGCGCGAAAAGCCTTACCGTTAAACGAACACTTATAGACACAATCAACTCCTCCGCTCAGTTGGGTAACCGCTAAAAATCCTATGGGACTTTGGTGTCGTTTGTTTAAATTCACCCAAATTGCGATAATCCGCACAGTCTTATGAGTTGGGAGATTGTGCCGGACGTCCTGGATGCGTATTTATCCGAATCAAGGACAGTATACGAAACAAGCCAACTTGAAAATCACCGTTTTTTCGCAAGTTCAAACGGTCAAAAAACCTTAACCCAAAATCAGGAATCATCATGGAACGTAGAGACTTTATGCGTTTAAGCGCCGCCGGAGCCGCAGTAGGCTTAGTTGCATCCAATTTGGCACAAGCCGAGACCGTCAAACAAATTACGCCGCCCGGCGATGTTTTTTACACCAAAGATGCGCAAGGTCGCTGGACTGGCAAAGCCGCAACTCATTTGCCAGTTATTGAAGTGAGTAAAGCCGATGGTAAAACCACGGTAAAAATCACGACGCCGCACGAAGTAAAAGGCTACGAGCATTACATCGTCAAACATGTATTGCTGGATAAAGACTATAAATTTCTTAACGAACGCCTGTTCGATCCGACCAAGGATGCGGTAGCCATATCCGAATTCAATCTGGCTGGTTACAGCGGCGCGGTTTACGCGCTAAGCCTATGCAACAAGCATGATCTTTGGTTGAGTAGCGCTGAGGTTTAGTACGGCAAGTTGATCTGACACCCGGCGGATGCCTGTGGGGGCAACCCTTGTGCTTGCCCTATTGATGACGTTGCAATGAATCGTGGGCAGGCACACGCAAGGGCAGGCACAAGGCCTGCCCCTACGGGGCGATGTGACTACAAAGGTTTCGCTCTGTCGAATAGATGTTAAAAAATGTATTTATGCTAAGTCCCCGTGGTTTTACAAACAACTTAAAACAATCACAACTCAAGACTGGCTTTTAAATACAGCGCCGCCGGAAACATGATGGCGTTGGTCAAGATCAGCCCTCGTAGCTCCGATTAGCGACACTATAATCGGAGGCATGTTGACTGCTACATTTTAAGCTTAGCGTTTAATTCAACAGCATAGGCTTTTAATGCACTCTGAATTACGTCTAACCAATTGCCTTCCACGCCTGTCTGGAAAGTATCAGACTGTTTCACCGATACCGTTTTTTGCTCTGTCAGGCCGGGCTTTTTTATATCAATATTTGTCGAAATTTCCGTACTTAAGGTAATCGCCCAAAAGCCGGGATTCATCCAGGACCAGAATTTATTGACTTGCGCATCAACAATCACAGTGTCAGGCGTAATCTGCTGTTTGTTATCAAGCACTTTGTAACCGTTTTCGATAAATGTTTGCCGCATGACACTCTGAATTATGCTTTCGATGGTATGGGTTTCTGGAAGCAGAATATCGCCCAAACCCTTGCCAAACGAATTTCTTTTGCGGCCCAGCGCCCGCGACTGAATCGTTGCCCCTTGGTCTTCCGACGGATCTAGCGACGGGATATTGGGATCAGCCGGGTTGGCTTCAAATACGCGGTTATCGGTAACAGAGTTGATATATATTTCTGCGCCTTTAGAGGCAGCCAGATTCTCGGATTTAGGTAGTGGCACATCGATTACCGAGCGACTCGTCGCGCAGCCATGCAGAAAAAGACTGATGACGATGAAAAAAATGGCATGAATTACATTTGATTTCATAGTTTTTCCTTAAGTATTTTGGTGCTGTCTTTTAGCGTCGCTTCTCAAAAAACCAGCAAAAATTTAATTTACAGTTCGACGACCAGCCAACAAGCGTTGTTGCAGGGTATTGTTATCCACCCACAAATCACCAGCCAGAAGTTGCGCGATTTGGGCTTTTAAATCAGGATCTCGGTCGGCCTCAAAAAACAGGTTGTGGACGATATTGGATTGGTAAAAGCGTTCGACGAACAAGCGCATGGTGTTAAAACCCAACAAGTAAGCTTCATCATCTTCTGTGTGCAGTTCAGGATCGGCTTCCCGCCCCTGCACAAGCCCTTGATGAACGCGATCAGCAACGCGGGCAGCACTGGTAAACGCTAAAAATACCCCGGAGGAAAACACCGGATCAAGAAAACCCGCGGCATCGCCGCAACAGGCGTAGCGTGAACCGTAGCGGCTTTGATTAGTGTAGCTAAAATCCGCCTCAATCCTGACCGGCGCATATTGCTCAGCCCCGTCCAGCAATCGATGCAACAGCGGCGAAGCCAGCAAATAACGGCGTAACAATTCTTCTGCATCGCAGTCCTTGGGCCGCTCTTTTTGCACCACCAAGCCCACGCTCAAGCGCCGCCCGGCTAGCGGAATGATCCATATCCAGCCTATGTCTACCACCGGCACATATATATTGCCGGTACGGAACAACTCATCGGCTTCATCGCCCGGCTGAATATTTTCAAAATGGCTATACACCGCAAACTTGCCCAAATTTTCGATACGCTTGATGGCTTTACCTTTTCTGCCGGTCAAGGCGCTGCGGCCTGTGGCATCGACCAAATAGCGGCAGCGGTATTGGCCTTTATCGGAAACGATGTCCACGCCATCGGGCTGACAGGAAACATCCAGCACTTTCTCTTGCTGATGCGTTTGCACACCGTGTTTGGTGGCATTTTCAAACAACAACTGGTCGAAAGGCCCACGTTCAATCTGGTAGGTTTTGCGATGAATACTCAGCGGGAAATACATGCGTTGCGCGGTGGCTTCGTCTATGAACACCGCGCCGCTTTTGGATTGGTTACCGGCGCTCCAATCTATCCCCAAACGTTGAATGATCGGCTCGCTAAACGGCAGCATGGATTCACCGATGTGGAAGCGTGGATGCCTATCACTCTCCAATAGCAAAACTGTGTGGCCGTATTGGGCAAGCAAAGTCGCCGCCGTCGATCCGGCCGGGCCGCCACCAACGACTACTACGTCGTAGTCAAAACCGTTTTGGGTGCTGTTGGGTTTCATTTGCAGTCTTTAATGATTAGTGGCTTGGAACTATGGGTTTAACCGAATTTTAAATAGTATGGACGAATACCAAGGTTTTAATATGTTTCACCATCAACGACGCCTTACTTCGACCTGCCAGGTGGATGAGATAAACACAAGCTGCGCGCGACTGTCTGCTGAATTAGCCAGTTCAAGCAAAGGCATGGCTGCCAGGATCGGCATTTTGTCGACCAGCGCAGCCCAATCAGCAGGTAAAGTCGCCGCGCCTGATTGCGGTCTGCCGATTTGGATAATACTGCCCGCAACCGCCCCAGCCGCAAACACAAAAGCGCAGCTAAACGCCGGTTCACCGCGGTTCGGATCTAATATCGCCGGCCAGTTTTCGTCATAACAAACCAGCAATAGTTCCCCACCCTGACACGCCAACTGACACCACGCTTCCAGCAAGGCCATGGCAAAGGTGTCGGCACCAGCCGCCAAGGCACTGGCGGGTTGGGTGCATTGCTGGGCGATACTCCAATAACCAGCCGCGGTATTTTGCACAGAATTATGAAAAGCGCTGGGAGAGATCGCGCCGTCCGGCTTGACCAACTCTGTACACAGCAGGTCAGTGGTTTGAATTTCCCCGGCCACGCTGGCAAATATGCACGGCAACATCGATGGCGAACGTTGGGCAGAATCACAAGCGGCAGTCGCTGCGCTGAACGCCAGTTGCATGGCCCGACTACTGCGGCGGCGCAACAGCGGCGGAATAGTCTCACGATTTATATCAAAAACAGCAAACGGCAAACTGGCGCGAAACTCGGCATCGGGTGCGCAAGCAGCGAAACCCAGCAAACTCATGGATTCCATCACGCAGCCTCCAACAAAACACTGGCGTTGTTACCGCCAAAGCCAAAGGCGTTGCTCAATATCAGTCGCGGGCTAAGCCCCAGGTTGGGCGCAGCAACAACCGGAAACTGGCATTGCGGATCCGGCTGTTGCAAGCCGCAGGTGCCGGGCAAGAAGCCTCTCTCCAAAGCCAGTAAACTGACTATGGTCTCAACAGCGCCGGCTGCCCCCAGGGTATGACCAAGCAAACCCTTGACGCCGCTGCAGGGCGGTGGATTTGGAAACAAACTGACGACGGCTCTGGCTTCGGACAGATCATTTAGGCTGCTGGCGGTGGCGTGCAGGTTGATGTAATCGACCTCATCCACATTCCGTCCCGCCAGCCGCATGGCATGCGCCATCGCGGTGGCTGCACCGACACCATCAGGATGCGGCGCGCTCATGTGATGTGCGTCCGAGGATTCGCCGACTGCCAATAGTCGCGGCCGACCGGCATTTTCCGGGCTGGGCTTTTCCAATAACAGTAAGGCCGCGCCCTCGCCTATATTGATGCCTTGGCGATTTGCGTCCATCGGTCGGCAGGCGGACGGTGAAATTAATTGCAAACTATTAAAGCCACGCAAGGTCAAGCGACACAAACTATCCACCCCGGCGACCAACACCGCATCGCACATAGCCGTGGCGATCAGGCGTTGCGCCACGCCCAAAGCCTTGGCGCTGGACGAGCACGCTGTAGAAATGGCATAGCAAGGCCCTTGCAAACCTAATTCAAGCTGCAAAAATTCGGCTGTAGCCTGCGCTGTCTGGACTTTTTGGAAATGAAACTCTGCGGGCATCACGCCGTCTTGCAACAAACGGGCATACGCGTTTTCTGAGTCATAAATACCGGAAGTACTGGTGCCCAATACCAGGCCAATGCGATTCGCGCCGTGCTTTGCCATAGCTTGCAGCAGTTGATCGCGAAAACCAGCTTGCGCCAAGACTTTTAAGGCTAGTCTGGCGTTGCGGCAATCGTAGGCCTTCAAACTGGCACGAATCTCCGGTAAAACCGACGTTACTTCACCCACCACGGTTGCAAAAGGCATATCAAACAGCGTCAGCGGTTTGAGGCAACTTTGGTTGGCAATCAGGCTGGCATACAAGGCTTCAACATCATCGCCTCCCGCGCTTACGCACTGGTAGGCTGTGACGGCGACAGGAGGTAGCAGCGGCGACGAACTCATTGATTGCTTGGCTTCTGGATCAGTAAAGGACAAAGTAAAAAACCCAAGGTAACTCCCAAGCTTACCGAGAGCGCCAGGATTGGCAAGGTTGGCGTCTTGCCCAAACCCAAAGCGCCAAACGAGGCCAGCGTGGTCAGGGTAGAGGCTGCCAGGGCATGATAGGTAACATCGGAATCCTTACCGCGATTATCGATAAAAAATATACCGTAATCCACGCATAGCGACACCGACAGCAACAAGCCGATGACATGCAAGAAACTGACTTCTTCGCCCATCACCGCCCAGGTTGCAAAAATGAATAATAGCGAAGCAGCCGATGGCAACAAGGTCAGTAGCACTTTGCGCAAGTCACGCTGTTGCAGCCAGATGAATAGCCCCATAACGCCGATACCGATACCCAGCATAACCAAAGATCTATCCCGATACTTGCCAGCCAAGTGATCCAGTTGATCTTTTTGACTAAAGTAGCGGGTGCCTTCCAAACCTGCCAAGCCCTCGCTTAGTTTGACCGGATCGTGTTCACCCAGCCATAGCGACAAAATCACGCTCTTATCCCCTGCCATCAGCTGCCCGGACAGAATATGCCGTACCGGCGAATCCAGCACTTTGGCGGCGCTTAATGGTTCTGAGACTGCAGGCAACAGCGTGCCGAGTTTGTCCACCGACAATCCTGCCTTAACTAATCCCGCCCGCCAGGCATCCTGAAAAGCTGGCGTTAGTGCCTGCCCATAAACGCTGGCGTTTTCGGCTTGCAACGCATTGGACACCAGCCACGGAAACAAGCCGTGGTATTCGCTCACTATTCCTGCTTGCTTAAGCTCTTTCAGGCGGCGCTCGGCGGCTTCGGAACGCTGTAGCGCGGTTTCCCAGTCACCGGCCTGAATCAATACAAATCTACCCGGCTCTATGCTGGAAAAATGCGAGCGCACCGTGGCGTCCTGCTGCTTTAAAGTATCCATATCCATCGCCAGTTTTTGCATATAGTCCATCCAGCGGATCTGCGGCAGCGAGAAGCCAGCCAGGATCACGCCAACCGCAAACAGACTTAGCAAAACCTGCCGATGACGGCCGCAGAAATCTACCCAAGCGCCGATGCCGGGCAAATGCGCAGCATGTAACTCGGATTTTGTCAGCAAGGCGGGCAACACCCAGCGAGTCAACCCCAGAGACGCGGCAATGCTGGCCAAGGCAAACACCGCAATTTGTTCAAAGCCCGGAAAGCCGGTAAAACCCAAAGCGCCGTAGCCGATCACAGTCGTCAAACCGCCCAAGGCCAAACTGGGCCACAACAGCCGGACAGCGGATAAAGGCGAATTGCGGTGTTTGGCGCAATGCACCATCACATGAATGGGATAATCGGTGCAGATGCCGATCAAACTGGCACCCAGCGCCAAAGTCAAACTATGCACATGCGCAAACACCAAGGTTGTCGCCAAGGTGCCGACTACAAAAGAAGCGCCCTGCACCATCATCACCCAGTGCAGCGCAGAAAAAGAATGGAACAGGAATAAAAATACCAAGACCACTAACACACTGGACACCACCGAAACCAGCGTCACGTCCTGACTGATCTCGCTTTGCGCCGCCACACTAAACACCGGCACTCCGGCCATGGATAGCCGATAGGCATTTCCCGCTTCCGCGTTCTGACTAGCGAAGCTGGCATGAATCGCGGCTTGCAGCCGGGTTTGCGCCTCCGAATCCAGTGCAGCTGGCCGGCTTTGCAAAATCAAGGCTCCGCCCTGGCTTTGCTTGGATTGTTGCTGAAATTGGCTTTGCAAATCCTTGAAGCCATTCAGCGACAGCAACAAAGGATCCTGCTTGGCGATGGCTTTGACAAAGCCGCCCTGCGGCGAAAGCAGTGCCTGCTTAAGGCCATCGGCCCTGACCTCCAGCTTGGCGGAGTCGAACAGCTCGCTCGCATCGGCTTGGGGATTTAAACTGAAAAGTCGGGCGTGATACGGCGCATACGAGGCCACGGCGTCGATCCAGTCGCGAGGCGGCTGGTCGGCGGGCCAGACTTGTTCGACGTCATCGAGTTTAGCGAGCTGACTAACCAGTTTGGTACTGAACGCGACCAGGGAAACAGGACTATCTGAAACGCTGGCGGCGTGATCTGCGTTGGTCGGCAGCGCTTGTTCGACAACGATCAGGTAGCGCCGCGAGAGCTCGCCAGATTTTAATAAGCCGGACAACAGGCGGGAATCTTCGTCGTCGGTGGCGGTAAAAAAGGCATTCAGATCAGTCTCAACCCGGATTTGCCAAACAGTCAGCGCCAACAACAGCGGGAACAACAGCATAAACCAGCGCTTCCTCCAGACGAAAGACACTGGCTATTCTCCCTTGGCTTCTTGTAGCAAGCGCTGCATGGAATCCTGGGTTTCGGCAGACTTTAGCAGCCGATATTCGGTGGATTCGCCGTCCGCCTGCCGAATCATAATCCGCCGTTGTTGGTCGTCTTCGTCACCGGATATTTCGATAGTGGGGGTTTCATCGCTGCTGAATTCCGCTTTAGGCGTCATCCGCAACAGCCATTGTTTGCCTTGCTTTTCGGCGGCAAAGTTGTAAGTAGGCTGCAGGTCTTCTGTGCGTCCTTGCAATAGGGAGCGAAATACCGTGATCTGTTGCGCGGCCGCTCCGGCAGAGCCCAAGGCTGCGCTGTGGCGCTGATTTTGTTGAGGATCCCAGTAGTACATGCTCTGATCGGCGATAGCCATGATGACTCGCGCAGGTTGCAGTTGCAGTTTGACCAGTCTGCCGTCCGCATCCGACAACATAAAACCCTGGCCATGCCAAGGCGACGAAGCCAACTCCAGCACTCGGGTTTCCTCGTAGCGAAATTGCGACTGACCGGTTTGACGAATACGCGCCAACAGCTGCGGCAGACTAATGTCGTCAGCTAAACCCAGCATCGGCAATAATGCCAAGCACAGATACAGGCAGAATTTGCGGCTCATCCCTTAAATACCTTGTGCCCGTTTAATGCCATACATTTAAAAGTTTCCAAGGCCGGCGGTATTTCAAGATCGGGAAAGCGTCTGTGCCGATAAAACCATTCGCCGGTGCCCAGTAAGCCCATCAATCCATACACCAACACCCCGGTATAAAGCGCCCAGGCGTTTTGTCCGGCGATAGCGGGGAGCGCGGCGCAGATCACAACATTAAGCGCAAAAAATAAAGTCCACACCCAGGTCAACTCGCGACAATATTCGGCAATGCCTGGCACCAACTCGGGAAACTGCAAGCGCACCAGTCGTTCGCAAAAGGACGGCGGTGACCATAAGGTGTGCCCAAACAAGGCAGTCAGCCATAAATAAGCAAACGACGGCAGCAGCCAAACGAAATAGGTGTTGGCAAAATAGGCGCCTGCCAACAGTACCGCAGCCAATAAAAAACCAAGTAGCCGGGTTAGCCGTTTTGTCGCGGTAAATCCACGCCATAGCGTCAATGCAGCAAATATCAATAACTCAAAGCTGGCAAAGCCAAGCCCGGCCAGATAGGCACTGAGAAATGGATAACCGATAACCAGACAGGTAATGGCTATCGGCTTAATGACATTGGTCATGCTTAGCGGAGGCGATTAGCGGCGACGAAGTCTGCGAGCGAGCGAAGAGAGAGAAAAATTTGATTGTTGCGTTCGTCGCCGGAGGTGATTTTGATACCGTATTGGCGCTCCAACATGATACCGATTTCCAGCGCGTCGATAGAATCCAGCCCCAGTCCGCCACCAAACAATGCGTCATCTGCAGAAAGATCATCGGGAACGATGTCTTCCAGCAGCAAGCCCTCGATAAGCATGGTTTTCAATTGACTAATCAAGTCATCAGACATGGCTGTTTAAATCCCATTTAACAAACGCCGGATTCTACACAAAATCCCGGAGCGGTTCAAAAACACTTGGATTGCAGCGCGGGGAATGCCAAAATCACTGGCAATCAAATCCATTCACTACTCCGATTTATATCTAGCAATTCGTGCAGCCTTTCCTCGCTTTCAAGATTCTGTTATTTACTGCACTCGTGCCCGGCGCAGTGTTGTTTTACATCCCTTATTACTGGCTTGTCGCGCCAAGCGCCAGCTTGCAATCGCCAAAGCTGCTCTTGGCGCTGCCGGCTGGCGTCTGTTTCATCCTGGGCACGGCTATTTATCTGCGTTGCGTCTGGGATTTTGCCATTGAGGGTCTGGGCACTCCGGCACCGATCGATCCTCCGAAAAAGTTGGTCATCACCGGGCTGTATCGCAGAACCCGCAACCCGATGTTTCAGGGCGTACTGTTACTGTTGTTAGCCGAATGTTTGCTGTTTGCAAATCCGGCGTTGCTGGTTTATGCGCTCTCGATTGCGTTGCTGTTCCATATTGCCGTGGTGTTTCACGAAGAACCGGGGCTTAGCAGCCGATTTGGCGTGTCATACAGTGAGTATTGCCGTAAAGTGCCGCGCTGGGGCTTTGCCTTGCGGGCTTTTTCCTCGGACGCGGCCTGATCTGTTTCTTAACTTAGTATAATTTTGATCACACTCAACCTAATTCGATGCCATGAAGGAAAAACTCAAAACGTTCATCTTTGCCGAACTGATTTATCACGAAGATCCTGCTTCGTTTGGTGATGAAGACAACCTGCTGGACGCTGGTCTGGACAGCATGGGCATCATGCGCCTGATCATGTTCGCCGAAAAAGAATTTGGCGTAACACTGCCGGATACGGAAATCGAGCCGGACAATGTCGGCAGCCTTAACAAGCTGGAAAACTGGATAAAACGTAGCGGCCAAGCCTGATGACAGACTCTGCGGACAAACTCTTCAATCCTGCCGATTATTTTACTTTTGTACTCGACCAGGAAATCCGCGATGTCGGCATGCCCGGCGGCTATTGCGGGTTTGCGCTGCAATTGGCCGCTGAACCCGATCTGCAAAATCTGCAAACGCGACTTGATCTGCTGGTCGAACGCTTTCCACAAGCCTCTGCCGAGATCCAGCGCCGCGGCAAACGCTATGCGTGGGTTGCAACCGGCCGCGCTATCCCGCTAGAACGCCATCAATGCCAACCTGACCAGAATGAAAGCGAAGCATCGCAGGCTCTGCTACTGGATATTTTTAATCGTCCCGAATCCCGCCCGCTGACTGTACACTGGATAGGTGGCGCAAACGGCGGCACCTTGTTACTGATTTGGCTACACCCGCTACTGGATGCTCGCGGCGGCAAGATATTGCTGGATTTTTTATCCTCCGAGCGTCCGGAAAGCTTCAAGGAATCTGCGTCGTTGATTGCAGCCAAACTGGCGCAATGGGGCTTCTGGAAAAAGCTGCAGTTGTTCTTTAAGGCCAAGCGCCACAACACCGAAGCCAATAGCCTGGATAGCTGTCTGCCGACCGCCGTTGAACAAGGCCCGCAACTGCTAAAGCTGAAAGTGCGTCGCTATGATACCGATGAATCGCAGCGCATCGCCACACTGGCGCGCCAACACACAGGTCTAACTGGCCGCACCCTATATTATCTGGGCTGCTTCATGCGGGCTATGGAGTTAGTGGGGCCACCCGCGGCAAAAGACGGTTATTGCATACCCTACGCCTTCAACTTGCGCCGCCAGAATGCACCGACGCCGGTGTTTGGTAACCATATAGGCTGCCTGTTCGCGCGCGCTACCCGTGACCAAGTCCGCGATAGAAAAGGCTTGTTTGCACATTTATTGAGCCAGCATACGCAAGTAGTACGCGATGAACTGGATCTGGCGTATTTGCCCCTGATGTGGCTGGGTCAATGGCTGGCACCGGCTGCCTACGCCAAAATCTTGCGTAAACAACATAGCGGCGGCGAATTAAGTTCGTTGTGGTTTTCCGACATCGGCGAGCTGTCTTGGGGCAAAAAAGGCTTTCTCGGAGTAGCCGTAACAGACCTGTCGCTGATGTGCTGGATGACTTTGCCACCCGGGTTGGCGCTACTGGCAAGCCAACTGGACGGTAAGCTGATTTTATCCTACAGCTACTTATCACCCGCGGTAGATGAAACCTGGCTGGATGCAGTAATTGCACAGATGGATTTGGAATTGTTGGAGGGCCAATCGCTGGACATAGCGTTATAGCCTTGGTAGGCCAGAATAAGCCCACAGGCGTTTCTGGCAAATTATGCTTGCCGGAAACGCTAGCGCTTATTCCGGCCTACATGGATAATGACGGGCCATACAGCGTTCCCACGCTCCTGCGTGGGAACGCTGCCAGAACCGCTCTGCGGTTCGAGATGCCGCAGCATCTCTGTATTTTTAACCAAGCGATCAATCCATGCTGCTAGGCCCCTTTCTACACCAATGCGATCTGCAACCCGACGCCCTGGCCTTGCAAGAGCAAGATCGTTGGATCAACTATCGGCAATTGCTAAAACATGCGCACTCCATCGCCGCAGCCCTTCAATCCTGCGGCGTTATACCCGGCCAGCCAGTCGCCATTCATCTGGATCGGGGCATAGCCGCTGCCAGTGCTTTGTTTGGCGTTCTACTGGCCGGGGCTTGTTATGTACCTCTCGACCTGAAAAATCCGCCGCCACGCCTAAGTTTTATCATTGCAGACGCCCACGTTCAGGTGGTACTGGGTTTAGGTGTCGCACCCGCTTGGTTGGATGAAAGCCTTTGGCTGGACATCGCTAATTACGCTGCTGCCATCCCTGAACCAGTCGAAATCGCCGCCGAATCGCTGGCTGCAATTCTATATACCTCCGGCTCCACCGGCCAGCCGCGTGGCGTGGCCATCAGCCAGCGTGCCATAACTGCTTTTGCAGCCTGGGCAGCCGACTTGCTGGCCTTATCACCTGCCGACCGCATCGCTAGTAGCGCACCGTTTTTCTTTGATCTATCTACTTTTGATCTCTACGCCGTTTTAGGCTCCGGCGGCAGTCTGCATTTCGTGCCAGCTGGCTTGAGCATGGCCCCTGCCCGCTTAAGCGCCTGGTTGATGGCACAAAATATAAGCGGCTGGTACACCGTGCCATCGCAACTGGCTTTCCTGGGATACAAAGGCAACCTGGCGCAAACGCCGCTGGATGCGCTACGGTTTTTAGTATTCGCTGGCGAAGTGTTTCCCACTCCGGCTCTGATAGCTCTGGCCGCCAGTTTGCCGCAGACAGCGCTATACAATTTCTTCGGCCCCACCGAAACCAATGTCTGTTGTTATTGGCCGGTTGAGCGGCATCGACTGATTGCCGATCAAAGCATACCTATCGGCCTGCCTGCGGCGGGCTGCGAATTAAACGTCGACGCTAACACAGGGGAACTATTAGTACGCGGCCCGACATTAGCCAGCGGCTACTGGCGCGATGGTTGTGTCCAGTCGTTTCTGAATGCTGATGGCTGGTATGCAACTGGCGACCACGCCAGCCTGGATCAACACGAATATCGTTTCCATGGCCGAATGGGCCGCATGCTGAAATGCTCCGGTTATCGGGTGGAACCGGCTGAAATAGAATCCGCCGTTAATGCCATGCCGGGCGTCAAAGTTTGCGCTGTGATCGGTATCGACGACCCCACTGCAGGTCAGCGTCCGGCGTTAGCTGTGGTTTTGGATGCTGAAATGACCATCGCAGAAATTCGCAAGTTGCTCAGTCGGCAGTTGCCGACCTATATGCAGCCTAGTCGTTATCTGATTTTGGAGGATTTGCCGTTGTTGGCAAATGGGAAGATGGATTATCAGCGGTTACGCGAGTTGTGCGAGGCTTGAGGTTTAGCTTCATGCGCTAATAGCAGCGTCACATGAGATCGGCGCCTGCTTGGTCGACACTGGAGCTTCTGCACCTGCTTTCCCACACTCCGCGTGGGAACGATACAATACAAACTTTACGCCCACCACGCACAGCCATGCCTAGATGCCCTGATTTTTCCGACGTAGCTCCTTATGCTGGTCGACCGGACGCAACACAAATCCAAACTCGATTACGCACCGTCGCCGAGCTTGGTTTGTTCCGTCACGCCATACCCGAATCTGTCGGCGGCTACGGCGACGACTTTGCCGCCTTAGTCAAAACCCACCGCCGCCTGGGTGCGGCCTGCCACGATACTGGTCTGATGCTGGCGATCAACGCGCATTTATGGGGCTCGGTTTTCCC
>CAIOHN010000263.1 GCA_903858105.1 uncultured Pseudomonadota bacterium
CCCAAGCCGCCCCATGCACAGAGCGATCCGGATCGGCTGTATGCCAAAATCGGGCAGCTAAATATGGAACTGGACTGGCTTAAAAAAAAGTCTGGACTCAGCCTATAGTAAGCGTTCAGCCGTTCCGCCTGTGAAAAATATTCTGCCTACGGCATCCTGTGATTTTTTGAGCAGGAGAAGGCATGTCCATCACATCGAAATGGCGTCAACATATTGAAGCGTGGCAACGTAGCGGTTTGTCGCAAGCGGACTATTGCAAGCAACAGCAAATCAATGTGCGTACTTTCACAGCGAGACTGAGCGACTATCGCAGACTGCCTGAGGCTGATTCGGTTGCTTTTATACCGGTGCAGGTTGAGCCAACCGGGTCCGCCTCGGAGGCAACGCCTGCGACAGCGGCCATCATCTTTATCCATAGTCACGGTCATCGGTTGGAGCTTTCGTCTTCGGTGTCGGCTAGGTGGGTAGCGGAGTTGCTGCGATGCCTGGCTTGATCGAAACACCCCCGCAAATGTGGTTGGCGGTGGCACCGGTGGATATGCGTAAAGGGATTGACGGACTGTCAGCTATTGTTCAGCAGAGTCTGGATCATGCGCCGTGCGCCGGATCGGCGTTTATCTTTCGCAACCGTGCCGGCAACCGCTTGCGCCTGCTGCTGTGGGATGGTACAGGTGTTTGGATGTGTCAGCGACGGTTACACCAGGGCGGTTTTGTTTGGCCCAAAGTCAACGATGCTGTGTTTGCGATCAGTCCGTCACAATGGCAGTGGTTAATTGCGGGCGTCGATTGGCAGCGACTTTCGGCATCCGTTCGACCCGATTGGCAGGTCTAAAACACGCGCAAAACAGGCGAAAAAAAACCGATAAAAACCAGTAAATACAAGGCTTTCAGCGGGTAATTGCGGTATAATAATAGCTATGAATTCACTCGCCGAACTTGATCAACTCAATCTGGAATCGACCGCCAAAACCGAGATGGCGGCGCTGATTCGAGCGCTGCTCGAACAGGCGGAACGGGATGCGAAAGCCATCCAGGCCAAAGACCTCAAAATCGAGGCGCTGACCTATGAACTGGCTTACTACAAGCGCATCCGTTTCAGCGCCAAGAGTGAAGCCCTGGCGCCGCTGCAACGCGATGTGTTCGAGGAAACCTGGAACACCGACATCTCGGCCATCGAAGCCGAAGTCGAGCAACTACAAGACGGACCTTGTGAAACCGTTGCTAAGCCCAAACGTCCTCGCGCCGGTCGGCAACCCTTGCCCGATCATCTGCCGCGTATCGAGCACCGCCACGAACCGGAATCCTGTACCTGCGGACACTGCGGCAAAGAGCTGGTCAAAATCGGCGAAGACGTGACCGAGCAATTGGATGTCGAACCCGCCAAGTTTTTCGTCCATCGTCATATTCGTCCGCAATACGCCTGCCGTGCCTGCGAAACCGTCACCGCTGCGCCGATTCCTCCCGCCGTGATTGATGGCGGTTTGGCTGCCGTCGGTTTATTGACCTGGGTGATCATCAACAAATACCTGGATCATCTGCCGCTGTACCGGCTGGAACAAATCGCCGCTCGCGATGGGGTGATCTTGTCACGCTCCACTTTGGCTGACTGGGTAGGCCGGCTCGGCGTCGCTTTAGCGCCCTTAGCCGACCGATTGGCTTGGCATTTATTGCAGAGGGATAGCTTGCACGCCGATGAGACGCCCGTGCCGCAACTCGATCCCGGCAAGGGTAAAACCAAGAAAGCCTATTTGTGGGCCTATCGCAGTAATGATTTGCAACCGGGCCCCAAGATTATCGTCTTCGACTATCAAGCCGGTCGCAGTGGCCGGTATGCGCAGCAATTTCTGGGTGACTGGCACGGCCCTCTGTTGGTTGATGACTACGGCGGCTACAAAGCCCTGTTTGCCGCTACCCGCGCACATCCTGAATCGCAACGCCTGCTTGAGCCGTGTATCGAACTGGCCTGCCTGGCCCATGCGCGGCGCAAATTCTTCGACCTGTTTCAAGCCGGCCAAAGTCCTATCGCGCAAGAAGCCCTAAACCGTATCGCTATCTTGTATGCAGTTGAAGCCGAAGCCCGTGATCTAAGCACGGCCGAGCGAAAACAGCTGCGCACTGAAAAAAGCCTACCCACGCTGGCGGCCTTACACGACTGGTTGCAACAAACCCGCCAGTGCACCGCACCCAATACCGCCACCAGCAAAGCCATCGATTACAGTTTGAAACGCTGGGCTGCGCTGACCCGTTACGCCGAAACCGGCGATTTACCCATTGACAACAATCCGGCGGAAAACTGCATTCGCCCTATCGCGCTGGGAAAAAAGAACTGGTTATTCGCCGGCTCGGAACGCGCCGGACAACGAGCGGCGGTTATTCAGACCTTGCTTAGCACCGCTAAACTCAATGGCCTCGATCCCTCGGCCTGGCTAAAAGACACCCTGGAAAAACTCCCCACTTGGCCCAACCGCCGTATCGACGAACTATTACCGCTCAGTGACATGATTAAATCATAAGGGAAGCTGGTTTACGATGTGGTGCGGTTACACGCTTACTTTTATCGTTTTGCCAAATTCAGTATTTTATAACTCTTTGATTCAATTGGTCGGGACGACAGGATTTGAACCTGCTACCCCTTGTCCCCCAGAAA
>CAIOHN010000264.1 GCA_903858105.1 uncultured Pseudomonadota bacterium
AAATTAGCAAAAATAAAGACTTATAAACCTAACCACTAAAAAGACCATGGCCGAAACCAACGCATCCAGCGAAAAACAATTTGCAATTCAAAAGATCTACACCAAAGACATCTCTTTTGAAACCCCAAACGCCCCCAAAATATTCACCCAAAAATGGGAGCCAGCACTTGACCTGAACTTGGGTACAAATGTCCAAAATCTCGAAAATGAAATGTATGAGGTTTCGCTGACTTTAACCGTTACAGTGAAAATTGCCGACAGCACTGCTTATCTGGTTGAAGTGAATCAATCAGGTATTTTTTCCATCGCCGGCTTCAGCGAACAAGAAATGGGGCCGATGCTAGGCAGTTTTTGTCCTAACATTTTGTTCCCCTATGCCAGAGAAGTGATTTCCGACCTGGTCAACAAAGGCGGCTTTCCGCAACTGATTTTGGCACCGGTAAATTTTGACGCCCTGTACATGCAGCATTTGCAACAAGCTCAAGCGCAGCAAGAACCCGAAGCAAAGACCTTAAACTAAGCTGAATGCCGTTATCGATCACTATCCTTGGCGCCGGCTCATGGGGAACCGCTTTGGCACTGCAAGCAGCCAGAAATGGCTGCTCAACCATGCTTTGGAGCCACAATCCGGCACATTTAGCGGAACTGAGGCAGTCCAGCGAAAATAGCCGCTATTTGCCGGGCATCCGCTTTCCAGACAATCTGAAACTGACTGACAGCCTTGAAGAAGCCGTGGCTTTCAGCTCAATCGTGCTAATTTCCGTGCCTAGCCACGCATTCCGCGACACCCTGGTGCGAATCAAGCCGCTGCTAACGGGTAAGCCGAAAATTGCCTGGGCCACAAAAGGTTTCGACGCTCAAGACGGCGCACTGCTTAGCGTGGTAGCTGCGCAGATATTGGGCGACGACATCGAAAGCGCAGCACTTTCGGGCCCCACTTTTGCACTGGAAGTTGCCAATGACCTGCCAACCGCATTGACCATTGCCTCAGCATCCCCCGACTTTGCCGCCCAACTCAGCGAAAGACTTCACAATCAACGCTTCAGAATTTATACCAGTAACGACATTATTGGTGTGCAAATTGGCGGCGCCACTAAAAATGTCCTGGCAATTGCCGCTGGCATTGCGGACGGCCTGGGTTTTGGCGCTAACACCCGGGCAGCGCTGATTACTCGCGGCCTCACTGAAATTATCCGATTAGGCACCAAACTTGGAGGCCAATCAGACACCTTTATGGGCCTGGCCGGACTTGGCGACCTGATTTTGACCTGCACCGACAACCAATCCAGAAATCGCCGATTCGGCCTGGGTTTAGGCCAAGGCAAGGACCAAAAACAAGCGTTGCTGGAAATTAATCAAGAAGTAGAAGGCATCTCGGCCGCCAGAGAAGCATACCGTTTGTCACTTAAACATGACGTTGAAATGCCGATCACCCAACAAGTCTACAACGTGCTGTTTAACAAGCTCCACCCTAAACAAGCCGTGCACAATCTACTGGCACGCGACCAAAAATCGGAACATTGATAAACCAAACCCTCCCCAATACCAAGCAGCCTGGTCACAAAAACTGATTGCCGCCAAGCCTTGGCTCTACCCGTTGCAATCAGTAAAACCTGCATACTGTCATCATCCCGCTAGTACCTTGTTTTCAAAAAATCACCTGTAAAAAGTGTGCGTTAGCGCTCAATAAATGGATTCTACATCAAAAAAGACCATTAACTTTTTGATACAAATCACTTTTAACCAAAACAGAGCATCCCCAGCCGCCCACCAGCGAAACATAAGCTAAGTCATTGTAGAAAAAGAAAGAATTTAATTTAAATGCCTCTTGACTAAGCACCTTTTGAAAACTATAGTGGTGCAAAAGTGATGTAAAGTGGTTGAAAATGGATTTTTTTGGATTCTTTGAGGTTTATCTTGTTTCGAGGCATAAGTTCAATCAGTTTGGATGCGAAAGGGCGCGTTGCGATTCCTACCCGCTATAGGGAGGAGTTACAGGAGTGCTGTGACCGTCAAATGGTTGTCACTGTTGCGGTTGATGACAAATGCGTCGGCGAACCCGGCTGCCTTTGGCTCTATCCACTCCCAGAGTGGGAAAAACTCGAACAGACGATCAGCAAATTGCCCACCCTAAACAAAATGGCCGGCAAGCTACGGCGTTTTGTGATTGGTAACGCTTCCGAATGCGAAATGGACAATCAAGGCCGACTATTACTTCCAGAAACACTTAGAGACTTTGCCGGCATGGAAAAACACATCATGTTGGTGGGCCAGCTCAACAAATTTGAAATTTGGAATGAAGCTGCCTGGAAAGCTAAAGAACAGGAATGGATGGACGGTAGCGATACAGAGGGCCTTGAAGAACTTGGCTTGCTGTCATTTTGACGGAGATGACTGCCCATCAATCGGTTTTATATGACGAAGCTTTAGAGCAACTCAACATAAAACCAGACGGTATTTATCTGGATTGCACGTTCGGACGAGGCGGGCATAGCGGCGGCATTCTGAAATTGCTCAATAGCGCTGGCAGATTGCTGGCGCTGGATAGAGATACAGCAGCCATCGACAGCCCGGAGGCCAGACAAATGCTTGCAGACCCGCGCTTTAGCCTGCATTACGCAAGCTTCGCGGATTTGACTGCAGTAGTGGAACAACACGACTGCCTTGGCAAAATTGACGGCATCCTGATGGATTTGGGCGTGTCCTCGCCACAACTGGATACCGCTGATCGCGGCTTCAGTTTTTTGCGTGACGGCCCACTGGATATGCGCATGGATACCGAAAAGGGTTTATCGGCAGCGGATTATTTGGCACAAGTTGATGAGCAAGAACTGGTTCGCATCCTGTTTGAGTACGGCGAAGAACGCTTCGCCAGGCGAATTGCCAAGGCAGTGGTCACTCAACGGCAACAACAACCGGTGCAGACCACCTTGCAGTTAGCAAAATTGATAGAAAACAGTGTGCCGTTTCGCGACAAGCACAAACATCCTGCCACCCGCAGCTTTCAAGCGATCAGGATAGAGATCAATCAGGAATTGGAACAAATAAAAACGGGATTGATGCAAGCGGCCGATGTATTGGCACCTGGCGGGCGTTTAGTGGTTATAGCCTTTCATTCCCTGGAAGACAGAATAGTAAAACGCTTTATCAGAGCGCAAGCCGGCCCAAAAACTAACCCCGGCAAGCTGCCCGTTAAAGAACAAGATATTGAACAAGGCCAGCTAAGGAAGCTGGGTAAATCGATACGCGCACAAGAGCAGGAGTTGCGACAAAACCCACGCGCACGTAGCGCGGTAATGCGAGTTGCTGAGAAACGCTGATGATCTTTGCGAGAAATGTACTGCTTACGCTGTTAGTTGCCATGCTGATGATTTCCGGTATAGCCGTCATCTACAGCAAATATCAATCGCGCCTGCTGTTTATCGATATTCAGAAAAAAGAAAAAGAATTAGACGATTACGAAGTGGAATGGGGCCGTTTACAACTCGAATTAACCACACTAACCGAAGAAAACCGGGTGGAAATCGAGGCAAGAACACGACTGCTGCTGACCTTGCCAGCACAAGACAAAATTATTTATATAAAGCCCTAAATGCGAATTGCCTCCGGAGCGGGAACCATGCCGCGCCAAAATACAGATTTTGTGATCCGGCGCAGGTTGCTGCTTTCGGTGATGTTGCTGGCTATGGTGACCTTGGTGGGTCGCGCGGTGTTTCTGCAAATTCTTGATAAAGAATTTTTGCAAGATAAAGGCGACATGCAGCATGTAGGCGTCGTGTCGGTATCGGCGTATCGCGGACAGATTAAAGACCGCAATGGCGACCCGCTGGCGATTAGTACCCCGGTGCAATCGATTTGGGTAAACCCACGCCAATTAAAGGACGCAGAACAAGACAAACTAACGCCGATGGCAAAAATCATCGGCTATCCGGAAAAGGAACTCCGTGCACTGTTAAAAAAGGACAAAGCCGCCAACAAGCGTTTTGTGTATTTACGTCGGCAAATCAACCCTGATATTGGCGAGAAGGTCAAAGCGTTGGAAATTACCGGGGTGTATTTAGAGCGCGAGTTTAAGCGTTACTACCCAGCCGGGGCGGTATCCGGACATTTATTGGGCTTTACCAATATTGACGACATCGGCCAGGAAGGCATAGAGCACGGTTACGAGAACATCCTTAGAGGCCAGCCAGGCAAAAAACGGGTCATCAAAGATGGTAAGGGCCAGATAATAAAGGATGTTGAAAATATCGAGGAAGCCATACCAGGACGCGATCTGGTATTGACGATCGATGAACGCCTGCAATACCTGGCGTACCGAGAATTACAGAATGCCGTGATGCAGTACAAAGCACACTCGGCATCCTTGGTGGTGTTGGATGCCAAAAACGGCGATGTACTGGCCACGGTCAGTCAACCGGCTTTCAACCCCAACAACCGTAAAGAGTTAAACAGCAGTCGCTACCGCAACCGGGCGATGGTAGACAGTTTTGAGCCCGGCTCGACCGTCAAACCATTCGTAGTAGCCGCGGCGCTGGATGGTGGTTATATCTCGCCCAACCTGATGATACAAACCCACGGTGTTTATCATCTGGGGCGTAACGTCGTAAAAGACGTGCATAACTACGGCACCATGGACTTGACTCATGTGTTGCAAAAATCCAGCAACATTGCGGTAACGCAAATTGCCATGACCATGCCGCCGGAATATTTCTGGGGCGTATATAGCAGACTGGGATTTGGCACCTCTGCCGGCGTCGGTTTTCCCGGCGAGGCCAGCGGTTCATTACTGGACTACCAGGGCTGGCACGAATTCGATCAGGCGATTTTATCGTTTGGTTACGGGGTTTCCACCTCGATCTTACAATTAGCCAGAGCCTATACCGCCCTGGCAGACGACGGCATCATCCATTCCGTCACATTATTAAAACGCGACGAAGATCCTGACTCGCAACGTATTTTTAAACCGGAAACGGCGCGTAAAGTCAGGGAAATGCTGGAGCATGTCATCAGTAAAGACGGCACCGCGTATCAAGCCAGAGTCGAAGGTTACCGGGTCGCCGGCAAAACCGGCACTGTAAAAAAGGCCACGGCCGGCGGTTATAGCGAAGACAAATATTTATCGGTGTTTGTCGGCATGGCACCGGCCAGCAATCCGCGTTTTATTATCGCGATTGTGGTCGACGAGCCCACCACCGGCCAATATTACGGCGGCTTGGTCGCGGCACCGGCGTTTTCGCGGGTTATGGCAGGGGCCTTGCGGGTTTACGGCGTAGAACCCGACGGCATGGACAACATGCATTTACTGTTGAGCAAACAATGAAGCTCACGGAATTACTAGGCCAATCGGCAGAAAACGCCGCAGACCTGGAGATAAGCGGCCTGAATCTGGACAGCAGAAAAGTCCAAGCCGGTGACGCTTTTATTGCATTAAACGGCGCGGTACAGCACGGCATCAGCCATGCAGCACAAGCTATCGCCCATGGTGCAGTAGTGGTGATCTACGACCCACAGGGCGCAGATCCAAACGCTTTGGAGGCGCTGAACAGCATAAGGGTAGCGATACCTGATTTGGCACAAAAGCTGGGCCCGATAGCAGCAAGATTTTACGGCCAGCCTTCGCAGGCATTGGCAGTTATTGGCGTTACCGGCACCAACGGCAAAACCACCTGCAGCCAACTGATTGCTCAGGCGCTGCCGGTTTGCGGTGTGATTGGTACGCTGGGTTGGGGAGACGTGGGGCATTTACAAGCCACCGCCAACACCACGCCGGATGCGCTGGCTGTGCAGCAAATGCTGTATGAATTTGTAAAACAAGGCAAACGTACCGTGGCGATGGAAGTGTCCTCGCACGGATTGCAGCAAGGCCGGGTTAATGCTGTCGCTTTTAAAGGCGCGGTATTTACCAATTTAAGCCGCGATCATCTGGATTATCACGGCAGCATGGCGAACTACCTGCAAGCCAAATTGGCCTTGTTTAAAACGCCGGGATTGCAATTTGCCGTCGTCAATCTGGATGACGCAAATAGTCAGGATGTACTGCAAGCGCTGTCCTCCGCGGTAAAACGTTGGACGTTTAGCGCCACAGGTAAAACCTGCGATAACGCGGAATGCGTCATCGCTGAAAACGTGATACACAGCGCCGCCGGCATTGAATTCGATGCCGTGTGGGGACAGCAGCGATGCCGGGCAAAATCCGCCATCGCCGGTAGTTTTAATTTGGAAAACTTGCTGGCAGTGCTTTGCGTATTGCTAGCAACAGGCAATCAATTTGCAGCAGCCGTGACTAGCCTGACTAAATTAGTCGCCATCGCCGGGCGCATGGAAAAATTCGGCGGCCAGGGAAAACCGACGGTGTTCGTGGATTATGCGCACAGCCCGGATGCTCTGGAAAAAGTATTAAAAGCCGTAAAAAGCCAAAACCTGCTGCGTGTGGTGTTTGGCTGCGGCGGTGACCGCGACCAAGGTAAACGCCCGGAAATGGGCCGTATCGCGGAGAGTTTGGCGGATCAAGTCATCGTCACCGATGACAATCCGCGCAGCGAAGCGCCAGCGGCGATTATTGAAGATATTTTGCGCGGCTGCCAAAGCCCTGCAGGCATGGATGCAAAGAATGAATCGCCCCAGAAAGTAACCGTAATTAACGACAGAGCCACAGCCATAAACACAGTGATACGCCAAGCAAACCCAGATGATTGCATCGTGATAGCCGGAAAAGGCCACGAAAACTACCAGGAGATCAACGGCGTGAAATGGCCGTTTAGTGATCAAGACCTGGTTGTGCGCGCACTTGAGGCGTGGAGCAAAGCATGAAACTGTCACTAAGCACCATAGCCCAAGCCGTCAACGGCAAGCTGATCGGTAATGACTGCGACATCAACGCGGTCAGCATCGACACGCGTAGTTTGCAGACTGGCGATTTGTACATCGCCATCAAAGGTAAAAATTTCGACGGCCACAGCTTTATTGATAATGCTGAACAAGCCGGTGCAGGCGCATTACTGCTTGAACAAGCCGCCAATTCCGCCTTGCCGCAAGTGATCGTGGCCGACAGCCATCTGGCATTGGCAGAGTTAGCCGGGTTCTGGCGCAAGCAAATAGCCGTTAAAGTGGCTGGCGTCACCGGCAGCAACGGCAAAACCACCGTCAAAGAAATGATTGCGGCGATATTTGCCACCCAAGGCACTACGCTATCGACCCAAGGCAACTTGAACAACGACATTGGCGTACCGTTGACCTTATTAAAACTGGACGAAAGCCACCGTTATGCCGTCATTGAAATGGGCGCCAATCATCCCGGTGAAATTGCCTATACCAGTCAATATGCGCAAGCTGATGTCAGCGTGATTAATAACGTCGGCGCGGCGCATATCGAAGGCTTTGGCGATATTAACGGCGTAGCCAAAACCAAAGGCGAAATCATCCAAAGCTTGGCTCAATCTGGCGTTGCCGTATTAAACAGCGACGATGCTTTTTACCATTTCTGGCGCAGACTGGCCGGCGACCGTAAAACAGTCAGCTTTGGCTTTGCCGCTGACGCTGACTTTCATGCGGACAATATCCAAACCCGCCTGACGAACCAAGGCTTTACAACCCGGTTTGATTTACAAACCGGTGCTGACAATGTCTCGATAGAGTTGCACCTGGCCGGCGCGCATAACGTCAAAAATGCGCTGGCTGCAGCGGCGGTAGCGATGCAATTTGGTATTTCGCTGCAAGACATCAAACAAGGCCTGGAACAACTACAACCTGTCACCGGCCGGATGCAAGCCTTAGTCGGTCGTAAGGGCAATATTGTCATCGACGATACCTATAACGCCAACCCCAGCTCGCTGTCCGCAGCGCTGGATGCCGTTGCCGATTGTGACGGCGAAGTCTGGCTAGCCTTAGGCGCTTTTGGCGAACTAGGGCCAGATAGCCCAGCCATCCATAAACAGATGGGCGAGATGATCAAAGCCAAAGCCGTTAAGCGCTTGTTCGCAACAGGAGACTTAGCCAAAAACACTGTCGAAGGCTATGGCGACGGCGGCGAGTTTTTCGACAGCCAAGAACAATTAATAGACGCCTTGACGGCTGCCGTCACCGGTAAGGAAACCGTATTGGTTAAAGGCTCGCGCGCCCAGAAAATGGAAAACGTGGTGGCGGCGATGGTCAACAATTTCAGAGCAAAATAATGTTACTTTTACTCGCAGACTTTTTAACCAATATCGATAGCGGCTTTCGGGTATTACATTACCTGACTTTCCGCGCCATTCTGGGCGTATTGACCGCACTAATCATTTGTTTAATGGTTGGCCCGATGATGATCGAGAAACTGACCCATCGCAAGATCGGCCAAAGTGTGCGCGATGACGGCCCGCAAAGCCATTTATCAAAATCCGGCACCCCCACTATGGGCGGTACCATGATTCTATTCGCGGTAGCGATCAGCACCCTGCTGTGCGCGGACTTAACCAATCGCTATATCTGGGTGGTGCTGCTGGTAACGCTGGCCCACGGCGTAATCGGTTTTATCGACGACTATAAAAAAGTCATGCTCGGCAACAGCGATGGCCTGTCTGCCAGAGCCAAATATTTTTGGCAATCGGTGGTGGCGTTGGGAGCCGGGCTTTATTTGTATAACACCGCGCAAGTCGCCGCAGAAACCCAATTCATCGTACCCTTCTTCAAAAACGTGACACTGGACATCGGTTGGGGCTATGTGGTGCTGACCTATTTTGTCATCGTCGGCTCCAGTAACGCCGTTAATCTTACCGACGGTTTGGATGGTCTGGCGATTATGCCCACCGTGATGATCGCCGCCGCGTTGGCGATTTTTGCGTATTTATCAGGCCACGTTAATTTCTCGCAATATCTGGCCATCCCGCATATTCCCAAAGCTGGCGAGCTGATGGTGTTTTGCGCCGCCCTGGTCGGTTCCGGCCTGGGCTTTTTGTGGTTTAACACCTATCCCGCCATGGTATTCATGGGCGACGTGGGCGCATTGGCTTTGGGCGCAGCGCTGGGCATCGTCGCAGTATTGGTCAGGCAGGAAATTGTGCTGGTGATCATGGGCGGCATATTTGTGATGGAAACCATTTCGGTGATTATCCAGGTCGCATCCTACAAAACCCGTAAAAAGCGGGTGTTTTTGATGGCGCCGATTCACCATCACTACGAACTTAAAGGCTGGCCGGAACCGCGCATCATCGTGCGTTTCTGGATTATCTCCGTCATCCTGGTGTTGGTCGGTCTGGCCACCTTAAAACTGAGATAAACATGGACACCGCAGCCCTACTCAGTAATCTGGAACGCCATTTCGAGCTGAATCCCGCCAGCGCCCGCCTGTTAATTGTCGGCCTGGGCGCTACCGGCTATTCGGCTGCGCAGTTTTTGCAAAAAACCCCGATTAAATTCGCAGTAATCGATAGCCGTAAAAATCCACCGCTGATCGACAATTTGCGCGAGCAAATGCCGGATGTGCCAGTATTTTGCGGCGGTTTTGATCAATCCGCTTTTGAAGTCGCCACCCATTTACTGGTCAGCCCCGGCGTATCCTTGAGCGAATCTGCCATCCATAAAGCCATGCAAGCCGGTGTCACAGTGATGAGCGACATCGATGTATTCGCCTGCGCCACCGACAAACCGGTTATTGCGATCACCGGTTCCAACGGCAAAAGCACCGTCACCACCATGCTGGGCGAGATGGGTAACGCCGCCGACATTAAAACTGCCATCGGTGGCAACCTCGGCACACCCGCCCTGGATTTACTGCAACAAGATGCTGAGCTATACGTATTGGAGCTATCCAGCTTCCAGCTAGAGCGCACCACGGTGTTAAATGCCGCCGCAGCCACCGTGTTAAATGTCAGCCCTGACCACCTGGATCGTCACGATGGTATGGCCGGCTATGCCGCAGAAAAACAACGCGTGTTCCGTGGCGACGGCGTAATGGTCTTGAATGCCGATGATGCCATGGTGATGGCGATGCAAGATGCCAGCCGCCAAACCTTGAGCTTTTCCACCCAAACTCAAGCCGATTTTTATCTGCAGCGTGGCGAAGTCAATTATTTGATGCAAGGCGAACAAGTGTTAATGGCGGCCTCCAAACTGCGTTTGGAAGGCACACATAACATTGCCAATGCTTTGGCGGCATTGGCGCTGGGCACTGCGGTTGGCCTTAAAACCACAGCCATGTGCGACGCTCTCAGAAAATTTAAAGGCCTGCCGCACCGCATGCAAAAAGTCGCGGAAAAAGCCGGAGTTAATTGGGTTAACGATTCCAAAGCCACCAATATCGGCGCGTGTATTGCCGCGTTGCAAGGCTATGATCGCAAAGTGATTTTAATCGCTGGCGGTGATGCTAAAGGCGCGGACATGGCGGAATTAGTGCCTGTTGCAATCGAAAAAACCAAAGCGGTAGTAGTGATGGGCAAAGACGCCCAATTAATCGCCGATGCCTTGCAAAACTGCGTACCCATCAAATTTGCCGACAATATGAAAGAAGCGGTGAAAGCCGCCGCTAGTCTGGCTAGCCCAGGCGACAGCGTATTACTGTCACCGGCCTGCGCCAGCCTGGATCAATACCGTAGCTATGTCGATCGCGGCAACAAATTTGCCGAAGCCGTGGCGGAGTTGCCGTCATGCTGAAGCCTACGCCAAAACAGCGTACACAGAGTCGGCTGCATATCGATCCGCTGCTGATGCTGTCCTGTTTTAGTCTGCTTTGCATTGGCTTCATGATGGTCACGTCCTCCTCCTTGCATTTGGGGGTAAAGATGGCCGATGACATTTCGCATTATCCATTCAAGCAATTGATACATATTGCTTTTGGTTTGGGATTTGCGGCGCTGATCTTGAATATCCCGATGAAAAGCTGGGAAAAAATGGGCCAAACCCTATTCATCGCCGGCCTGGCCTTGTTGCTGGTGGTATTGATTCCCGGTGTTGGCGTCAAAGTTAACGGCAGTATTCGTTGGTTATCGATACTGGGTCTGCGGATTCAGGTATCGGAAGTGGTTAAGTTTATTTCTGTGATCTATATGGCTGGCTATGTCACCCGTCACTCGGAACATGTCAGACGCTCGGCTTTTGGTTTGGTAAAACCGTTGATGCTGTTCTCGGTCGCTTGTGTTTTGCTGCTATTGGAACCAGATTTTGGTTCTGCAGTAGTGATTCTGATCATTGCCATGGGCATGATGTTTCTGGGCGGCGCGCGCATTTCCCAGTTCATCATTTTATTAGGTCTGGTGGCGGGGTTAGCGGTGATGTTGGTCATCGTGTCACCGTATCGATTAGCGCGGGTAACCAGTTTTATGGACCCGTGGGCTGATGCCAAAGACAGCGGCTTTCAGTTGACCCAAGCGTTGATCTCATTTGGTCGCGGCGAATTTTTCGGCGTTGGTTTGGGTAACGGCCTGCAAAAACTGTTTTATCTACCGGAAGCGCACACCGACTTTTTATTCTCCGTGTTAGGCGAAGAACTTGGCTTGCTGGGCGTACTAACAATTATTGCGCTGTTCAGTATCTTTGTGTTTAGGGCATTCGTGATCGGCGAACAAGCCGAAGCGGCCGGCCTTAAATTCTCGGCGCTGGCGGCTTACGGCTTGGCAATCTGGTTTGGTTTTCAATCTTTCGTCAACATGGGCGTCAACATGGGCATGCTGCCCACCAAAGGTTTGACCTTGCCGCTGATGAGCTATGGCGGCGGCAGTATGATTGTGATGTGTGGGGCGGTAGCGGTGTTGTTCCGGATTCATTACGAAGTGACCGAGCACAACAAAAGCAACGTCAAAGGTAAACACGCATGAGCGGCCGCATCGTGATTATGGCAGGCGGTACCGGCGGACATGTGTTCCCGGCCCTGGCTGTTGCCGAGGAAATGCGCCAACGCGGCTGGCAAATCAGTTGGTTGGGCACAGAAAAAGGCCTGGAAAGCAAAGTGGTGCCTGCCGCCAACATAGACATCGACTGGCTGGCCGTGGCCGGCATGCGCGGCAAAGGCTTGCTATCCAAATTCAGCGCTGGCTTTAAATTGTTGCAGGCTTGCCTGCAGGCCAGACGCATTTTAAAAGCGCGCAAACCCGACGTAGTGCTGGGCATGGGCGGGTTTGTCGCTGGCCCCGGCGGTTTGATGGCCAAATACTTGGGTATTCCGCTGGTAATCCACGAACAAAACCGGGTACCAGGCACCACCAATCGCCTGTTGGTAAAACTGGCGGCGAGTAAAGTGCTGGAAGCCTTTGAGAATAGTTTTGCTGAAAAAGTACATGCCATCTGCACCGGCAACCCTTTGCGCAGCGCCTTTATTGGCTTGCCGGAAAAACAGGAATGGCAACCGCAAGCTGGTCGCAAAGCCAGAATTTTAATTCTGGGCGGAAGCTTGGGGGCCAAAGTATTAAACGACAACGTACCAGAGGCGCTGGCCGGATTAACTAATCTGGACATCAAGCACCAAACCGGCCATGCGATGCAAGCTGAAGTCGCGGCGCGTTATCAAGCTTTGGGGGTAGCTGCAGAAGCCTTGGCCTTTATCGATGATATGGCTGCGGCCTATCAGTGGGCCGATCTGATTGTCTGCCGGGCCGGCGCCATGACAGTCAGTGAAGTAGCGGCTTGCGGTTTACCGGCGATTTTTGTGCCGCTGCAAAACGCTATAGACGATCATCAGACGGCTAACGCCCGTTATTTAAGCGAAGCCGGTGCAGCAATATTGCTGCCACAACCCGAACTGAACGCAGACACACTGCGCAAAACCATAGAACAAGCCATGACATCTTTAACATCAATGAGCCAGGCTGCCAAAGCCAAGGCCAGACTCGCCGCCACCCAGAGCGTTGCCGATATTTGCGTAGCGGAGGCTGCTCTATGAACCGACCCAATACCGAAACCCAAGCGCTGGGCGACATCGACAAAATCCACTTTGTCGGGATAGGCGGCACCGGCATGAGCGGCATCGCCGAAGTATTATCCAACCTGGGTTACAGCGTATCCGGCTCTGATATTCGCGGTTCTGCAGTAACGGATCGCTTGCAAGCCATGGGCGTACAGGTGTTTTTTGGCCACCACGCCGAGAATGTCGCTGGCGTTGATGTGGTGGTGACTTCCACTGCCGTCGATAGAAGCAATCCAGAAATCGTCACTGCCTACGAAAACCGTATTCCGGTCATTCCGCGCGCGGAAATGCTGGCCGAGTTAATGCGCTTTCGCTTTGGTATCGCCGTTGCTGGCACACATGGAAAGACTACCACCACCAGCTTAACCACCATGATGCTGGCCGAAGGCGGTCTGGATCCGACTTTTGTGATCGGCGGTCGCTTGAACAGCGCGGGTGCCAACGCCAAATTGGGTTTGGGTAAATATCTGGTCGCCGAAGCCGACGAAAGCGATGCGTCGTTTTTGTATCTGCAACCGATGATGGCGATTGTGACCAACATCGACCAGGATCATATGGAAACCTACGGCGGTAGCTACAGCCGTTTGAAAGACACATTTATCAAATTTTTACACCAACTGCCATTCTATGGACTGGCAGTGCTGTGCAGCGACGACCCTGGCGTTTGCGCCATTTTGCCAAATATCTCCAAACCGGTAAAAACCTACGGTGTGAATGAAGAAGCCGATGTGCGGGCTATCGACATTCATCAGGATGGCTTGCGCACCCATTTCACAGTATTGCGCTGGGGCGGCCAACCGCCATTAAAAGTCACCTTGAATCTGCCCGGCTGGCACAACATGTTAAACGCCTTGGCAGCCACCACTATTGCTACTGCTTTGGGTGTGGAGGATGCGGCTATCGTCAAAAGTTTGGCCGAGTTTAAAGGCGTGGGCAGACGTTTTCAAATCAATGGCGACATCGATTTCCAAGGCGGCCAACTGACGTTGGTAGACGATTACGGCCATCATCCACGCGAATTGGCGGCAACGCTGGAAGCCTTGCGCCAAGCCTGGCCAAGCCGCCGTAAAGTGGTGGTGTTTCAACCGCATCGCTACACCCGTACCCGCGACTTGTTTGAAGATTTTGTCGAAGTATTGTCCAGCGTTGATGTGCTGATTTTGCTGGATGTGTATTCGGCTGGCGAAGCGCCAATCAACGGTGCCGACGGTAAGGCTTTAAGCCGTTCGATCAGAGTGCGCGGCCAGGTCGATCCTGTATTTGTGCAAAATCGCGAAGATTTGGCGACCATTCTGGCCGGCATCGTGCAAAAAGACGATGTAGTCCTGACCATGGGCGCCGGTAACGTCGGCCAAATCGCCGCCGACTTGCCGCAACAACTGGCTGAGGCCCTAAAGTGATGGCCAGCAAAGGCACTTTGTTAAGCAACGAGCCGCTGGCCAAATATACCAGTTGGCGCGTCGGCGGGCCGGCGCAACAATTATATATCCCGGAAAACAAAGCCGATCTGATTGAGTTTATCGCCAGCTTGCCGCATAACGAACCACTGTATTGGATGGGCTTGGGCAGCAACTTGTTAGTACGCGACGGCGGCATCCGCGGCACGGTGATTAACACGCGTGGTCGCTTAAAGGAAATGTATTTACGCGATTCGAATCGGGTTTATGTAGAAGCTGGCGTGCCTTGTGCGCATGTCGCACGTTTTTGCAGCGACCTGGGTTTGACGGGTGCCGAATTTTTGGCCGGCATTCCCGGCACCATGGGCGGCGCACTGAAAATGAATGCCGGGGCATTCGGCGGCGAAACCTGGAGCATCGTGGAACGGGTAGAAATGATCAACCCGCAAGGCGAAGTAACCGAGCGCGACCATCAGGAATTTGAAGTGGCTTACCGCTCTGTAAAGGGGCTGGAAAACGAGTGGTTTTTATCGACGCAACTTAAATTGACCAAAGGCAATAGCGAAGCCAGCCAGCAACATATCAAGTCTTTGCTGGAAAAGCGAAACGCCAGCCAGCCGACCAATAAACCGACATGCGGCTCGGTTTTTAAAAATCCGCCCGGCGATTACGCAGCGCGCTTGATTGAAGCCTGTGGCCTAAAAGGCTTTGCCATTGGCGGCGCGGTAATTTCAGAAAAACACGCCAATTTTATCGAAAATCGCGGCAACGCCAGTTCAGACGACATAGAGAACTTGATCGAACATATCCAGACGCAGGTGCAAACCCAATTTGGCATTAGCCTGCAAACCGAAGTTTGCCGGGTAGGTGATAAAGCATGAAACCATTACGTATTAAACAAGCCGCCGATTTCGGCAAAGTCGCCGTATTGATGGGCGGTACGGCGGCCGAACGCGAAGTCTCTTTAAATAGCGGCAACGCCGTCTATCAAGCCTTGAAAGCTCAAGGCGTGGATGCGGTTGCGATTGACGTTACCGGCAGCCCGATCAGCGCATTGGCTGAAGTTAAAGCCGACAGAGTGTTCAACATTATTCACGGCCGCGGCGGTGAAGACGGCGTAATGCAAGCGGTGTTGCAAGTTTTGGGTTTGCCTTACACCGGTTCTGGCGTAATGGCTTCGGCATTAAGCATGGACAAGTTGCGCACCAAATTGTGCTGGCAAGGTCTGGGCCTGAGCACGCCCAAATGGTTTGTTTTGAAAAGCGCAGACGACGTTGATAGCTGCATAGCCAAGCTTGGCTTGCCGGTGATCGTCAAACCGGCGCAAGAAGGCTCCAGCATTGGCATGAGTAAAGCGACCAACCGCGCTGAACTGGTCGCCGCTTTGCAACTGGCCCAGCAATATCAATGCGACGTGTACGCTGAGCAATGGGTGCAAGGCCAGGAATACACGGTTGGTGTTTTAGACGGCGAAGCCTTGCCAGCGATTCGTTTGCAAACCCCCAATACCTTTTACGACTTCGATGCCAAGTATCGGGCCAATACTACGCAATACCATTGCCCGTGCGGCTTAAGCCCGGAACGCGAACAGCAATTGCAAGCCCTGGCGGTACAAGCCTGCCAAGGTCTGGATGTAAAAGGCTGGGCGCGGGTTGATGTGTTTATCGATGATAAGGACCAAGCGCAGTTAATTGAAGTAAACACCGTGCCAGGCATGACCGATCACAGCCTGGTGCCGATGGCGGCAAAAGCAGTAGGCATCAGTTTTGCAGAACTGGTTTGGCGCATTCTGGAAACCAGCATGGCAGGTACGGGTGAGCCGGTTTAAAGTCATTTTAATAGCCACGCTGATAATTGGCGGCGGCTGGTGGACATGGCAGTTGCTGGGCGTTAACGCGTCAAACAGCAAGCCTATTCGCTATGTAAAGATTGAAGGCGCGTTTCAGTACACCAGCAAGGACAGATTGAAAGAAGTACTGGCGCCGCAGATGAAGCAGGGTTACTACCACGCCAACATGGATGCCATTCATCAAGCCATCAAAGCCTTGCCCTTGGTGGACAAGGTGGACGTAAAGCGGGTTTGGCCGGATGCGGTACATATAAAAATTACCGAGCAAAAGCCGGTGGTGCGCTGGGGTAAAACGGGATTGCTAAACAAACAGGGCGATCTATTGGTGCCGGACAAAATCGAGGAATTTAAAAATTTGCCCTTGATTACCGGCCCGGACGGACAAGAAAAGAAATTGCTGGAAATTATGAAAGGCGTATACATCGTCTTAAAGGATAAATCGCTGCAGTTGGCCGAGTTTCACGTCAACGAACGACGGGCCTGGCGGCTTAAGTTAGCCAGCGGATTGGAAATGCAATTGGGCAGGAAAGCGCCGCTGGAGAATATGCAGCGCTTTTTAAAAACCATGGATTTATTGGGTGAGGAACAGCTAGCCATGATAGCGAGCGTGGATACCCGTTACCCGAACGGCTTTGCGGTGACCTGGAAACCGGAAGTCACTAACATCGATTGGAAAGCAATCGTAGAAAAAAACAAAACCTGATTTAAACGCTTACCGAGCATAAACAATGGCCAAAAAGACAGATCGAAATTTATTAGTGGGGCTGGATATAGGCACGTCGAAAGTCGCGGCTATCGTCGGTGAATACCGGGGTGGCGACGAAATCGAAGTGATCGGTATCGGCACCGCACCGTCCAAGGGCCTGAAAAAGGGCATCGTGGTCAATCTGGAATCGACCGTACATTCCATCCAACGTGCGATCGAAGAAGCCGAGCTGATGGCTGGCTGCCAGATCAAATCGGTGTTTGCAGGGATTGCCGGCAGCCATATCAAAAGCCTTAATTCGCACGGTATCGTCGCGATCAAGGATAAGGAAGTCACCCAACACGACATCGACCGCGTGATCGATTCCGCTCGTGCTGTGGCGATTCCGGCCGATCAGAAAATCCTGCATATCTTGCCGCAGGAGTTTGTGATCGACCAACAGGAAGGCATCAAAGAACCGATTGGCATGTCCGGCATCCGCCTGGAAGCCAAGGTGCACATGGTGACCAGCAGCGTCAGTGCCGAACAGAACATCGTCAAGTGCATCCGCAAATGCGGCCTGGACGTAGACGACATCGTGCTGGAACAGTTGGCCTCTTGCTCGGCAGTATTAACCGACGACGAGAAGGATCTGGGCGTGTGCTTGATCGACATCGGCGGCGGCACCACCGATCTGGCGATTTTCTCGGAAGGCGCCATCAAGCATACGGCGGTGATACCTATCGCCGGTGATCAAGTGACTAATGATATTGCCGTGGCTTTGCGCACACCGACTAAAAACGCCGAGGACATCAAGCGTCAATACGCTTGCGCCTTGACGCAATTGGCCGATCCGCAGCTAACCATCAATGTACCTAGCATTGGTGACCGCGAGCCACGCAAAATCTCCGCGCAAAATCTGGCGGAAATCGTCGAACCGCGTTACGAAGAATTAATGTTGTTGGTACAAGCGGAATTAAGAAGAAGTGGGTATGAAGATTTGATTGCGGCCGGCATGGTAATCACCGGCGGCAGTTCGCAAGTAAGAGGATTGGTGGAGTTGGCAGAGGAAATTTTCCATATGCCGGTTCGCATGGGTGTGCCGTTGCACGTATCGGGATTAACGGATGTTGCGGAAAACCCGATTTATTCGACCGCGGTGGGTTTGTTGCTGTATGGCAAGGATCACCACGGCCGAGCATTAGGCATGAACGATGATGGCTCGGATCTGTTGTCAAAAATCAAAAGCTGGTTTCAAGGAAATTTTTAAATTATCTGTCTGGAGGGTGTGAACATGAAATATGAATTATTGGATAGTAGCGGAACAGCTGTCATTAAAGTCATCGGTGTAGGTGGCGGCGGCGGCAACGCGGTCAACCACATGGTTGCAGACGGTATCGACGGCGTACAGTTTATCTGCGCCAATACAGATGCTCAGGCTCTGCGCGAAATGAGCGTGGAATCCATCGTGCAATTGGGCGTGGAACTGACTAAAGGCCTGGGTGCTGGCACCCGTCCTGAAGTGGGTAGAGCTGCCGCTGAAGAAAATCGCGATCGCATCCGCGAAGTGATTTCTGGTGCCGACATGGTATTTTTGACTGCCGGCATGGGTGGCGGTACAGGTACCGGTGCTATCGCAGTATTTGCTGAAGTTGCTAAAGAACTGGGCGTATTGACCGTAGCCGTAGTATCCAAGCCTTTTGATTTTGAAGGCACCAAGAAAAAAGGCGTGGCTGACGCCGGTTTGCGCGAACTGGAAAAATTGGTCGATTCTTTGATCATCATTCCAAACCAAAAATTGCTGCCGACTTTAGGCAACAACAAATCATTGGTAGAAGCTTTCCGTGCTGCCAACGACGTATTGCGCGATGCGGTACAAGGCATTACCGAGTTAATTACTCACCCAGGCTTGATGAACGTTGACTTTGCCGACGTCAGAACCGTAATGTCCAATATGGGCAGCGCGATTATGGGTACCGGTGTAGCCAGCGGCGAAAATCGCGCCCGTTTGGCGGCCGAAAAAGCCATTGCCTGCCCATTGCTGGATGACAACAATCTACAAGGCGCTCGCGGTATTTTGGTTAACGTCACTTCAAACGGCGATTTGGGCCTGAACGAGTTCGACGAAATCGGCAGCATCATGCACGCCTTCGCTTCCGAAGACGCTGACATGAAAATCGGTATGGCGGTTAATCCATCCATGGGCACAGAAATTAAAGTGACTGTGGTTGCCACTGGTATGGGCGACAAAGCGAAGCAATCCTCGCCTATCAGTTTGGTGAAAAAAGTCGCTGCTGGCGAAATCAATTACGATCAACTGGAAAAACCAACCGTTATTCGTAACCAAAAACAGGAATCTACCCGTGAATCACGTTTTGGCGCGCAACCGCGTAACGACGTGGATCTGGACTACCTGGACGTACCGGCTTTCCTGAGACGTCAAGCAGATTAACCTCTGCTACGCGCTTCTATGAGTCTGTTGGGCCAAGTTGGAGGGGAGCTATCGCATAATCTGTGATAGACTCCCAGGCCTTGTTTTACCTATTACTCGGCATTTCATGATTAAACAGCGTACATTAAAAAACACCATCAGAGCCACCGGCGTCGGTTTACACACTGGCGACAAGGTTTATCTGACCCTGCATCCTTCCGAACCAGATACCGGTATTCGTTTTCGCCGCGTGGATTTGGAAACGCCAGTGATGATCTCCGCGCGTCCTGAAAATGTCGGCGAAACTATGCTATCCACCACATTGGTTAAGGATGGCGTCAAGGTTTCCACAGTCGAACATTTGCTGTCGGCTTTAGCTGGCCTGGGCATCGACAATGCTATCGTCGATGTTAGCGCCGCCGAAGTGCCTATCATGGATGGTAGCGCTGGCCCGTTTGTGTTTTTACTGCAATCGGCTGGTGTGCAGGAACAAGACGTTCCCAAGCAGTACATTCGCATCAAACGCGCCATACGCGTCGAAGATGGCGACAAATGGGCGGCTTTTGAACCATTTGATGGCTTTAAAGTAACCTTTACTATCGATTTTGAACATCCGGCTTTTTCAGAGCATTTGAAAACAGCAGTGATGGATTTTTCTTCGACCACTTTTGTTAAGGAAGTCAGTCGCGCCAGAACCTTTGGTTTTATGAAAGATATTGAATTCCTGCGCGAAAATAATTTGGCGCTGGGCGGCAGTCTGGATAACGCCATTGTGGTGGACGACGACAAAGTGTTGAACGAAGACGGTCTGCGCTACGCCGACGAATTTGTTAAACACAAAATCCTGGACGCCATCGGTGACTTGTATTTGCTGGGCCATAGCTTGATCGGCGAATATCGCGGCTTCAAGTCGGGCCATGCGCTAAACAACAAGTTATTACTCAGCTTGCTTAACGATAAAGACGCCTGGGAAATGGTCACTTTTGATAACGCAGATGATGCACCGATTTCGTTTTTAAATTCTGCTCAGAGTTCGACTAGAGCGACCGGTTAATCAACTCCCGCCATACTGTTTGTGCCGCATCTCTGTTCAGAGATGCTGGCATTAAACAGCACTAATCCTGCCGTAAGCGCTTTGTCAAAGTAGCTCCCAAGCGCATCAACGCCGCGCTCAAAACATCTGACTCATCCCCTTGTTGGGCACATTGGCAAATTAAGCCCACATTCTCGGCAGACGGCAGATTTACTTCGCGTTTCGGAGCGTGTTGCTCGGTAATCGTGGCCATAACCCGCACTTGCAATCGAATAATATGCTGTTGGCCTTGGGCATGCAGTTTGGTCAATATCGCCCGATTGAAAAACCGAATCTGTGACGTCCAAATGGCTGAATCGCTATATAGCAGCAACAAGGAGCCAGATACCACGCAATGCGCCGCATGTGCCGCCAATTCTGCAGGTAACGCGCTTTTTACGATGCCGAGTAAGGCCTGCTGTTCTGAAATGCGCGCCAGACAGACGTTTAGCTGATTGTAATTAAAATCCAACGCCGATTTAAACGCGCTTTTTTGATAGTGACTCATAAAATTTATACTGCAATGGATTCAGTGTTTTTGAAGGCATTGTAATGTAACGGCTATTTTCTAGCTTATGTTTAACTACGCGTTTCAAAAATGGCCTAGCGCTATTTCAGCAAATCAACACACAGCCTACAGCGCATTTTCTGGTTGAGTCTGCCTGTCACCCTGTTACTATCAACTAAAATCCGTTTTCGGCTAGCGGCGATGCGTTTGCAACTCGTGCAAACGTATTCTCCACGCCTATCATGACACTTATCGATGAGGTTTTTATGTCAAGGTTATCTATCACGCTGTCCATAACACTATTACTGCTCAGCACCAGCCTGGC
>CAIOHN010000265.1 GCA_903858105.1 uncultured Pseudomonadota bacterium
AACCGGTTGGTTGGAAGTGATGGGCTGCGGCATGATCCATCCGGAAGTGTTCAAATCAGTCGGTATCGATAATCAGGTTTATTCCGGCTTTGCCTTTGGGATGGGCGTAGAACGTCTGGCCATGTTGCGTTATGGCATTAATGACTTACGGATGTTCTTTGAAAACGATCTCAAATTTTTACAACAGTTTAAGTAACGGTGGATTGGAATCATGCAAGTAAGTGAAGCCTGGTTAAGGGAACTGGTCAATCCGCCTGTAGACACCGCAGAATTGGTGGCGCAGCTCACCATGGCCGGATTGGAAGTCGATGCGGTAACGCCGGTCGCCGCCGAGTTTAAAGGCGTGGTAGTGGGCGAGGTGTTATCGACTGTTCAACATCCTAATGCCGATAAACTCAGGGTTTGCCAAGTTAATGTTGGTCAAGGCCAGCCTTTGCAAATCGTCTGCGGAGCCAGCAATGTCAGGCCTGGGCTGAAAATTCCGGCTGCGTTGATCGGTGCGGTATTGCCCGGCGATTTTAAAATCAAAGAATCAAAATTACGCGGCGAACTGTCATTCGGCATGCTCTGTTCGGAAAAAGAACTGGGTTTGGCTGTTAGTTCTGAAGGTCTGATGGAATTGCCGGCAGACGCGCCGGTGGGCATCGATATTCGCGACTATTTGGCGCTTAATGATAATATTATCGAATTGGGCCTGACGCCTAATCGTGCCGATTGCTTGAGTGTCGAAGGTGTTGCCAGAGAAGTCGCGGTATTAAATGACTTATCGTTCCAAACGGGCGATTTTACCCGTATCGCAGCAGCGCACCAGCAAACCTTAGACGTTAAAGTCGATGCGCCTGACGCCTGTCCGGTTTATTTAGGCCGCTTGATCAAAAATATCAATCCCGCAGCAGTGACCCCCTTATGGATGCAAGAACGTTTGCGTCGCTGCGGCATCCGCAGTTTGAGTCCGGTGGTTGATATTACCAATTACGTGCTGATCGAGTTGGGTCAACCCATGCACGCTTTCGATGTGGATAAATTGGTCGCACCGATTGTCGTTAGAGCCAGTAAAGCTGGCGAAACACTGGCTTTGTTGAATGACCAAACCATAGAACTGGACGGTTCGGCCCTGGTGATCGCCGATCAGCAACAAGCCTTGGCCCTGGCTGGGGTGATGGGTGGCAAAGCCAGCGCCGTGTTTGGCGAAACACGCGATATTTTCCTGGAATGCGCGTTTTTTACGCCTATCCAAGTCGCCGGTAAGGCGCGTCAATTTGGCTTACACACTGATTCGTCACACCGTTTTGAGCGCGGGGTAGATTTTAATTTGCAACGCCGTGCCATTGAGCGCGCTACCCAGTTGATCCTGGACATTGCCGACGGTAGCCCAGGCCCGGTCAACGAAGTTATCTCTGCGGCAGCGCTGCCAAGTAGATTGCCGGTCAAATTGCGCAGCCAGCGTATAGAAAAAGTATTGGGTATTCAGTTTAGCGACGAACAGGTGCAGGCTTTATTTAAAGGTCTTGGGATGCAAGTTAGTCAACATAGCGATAGCTGGGATATTACCCCGCCGGGCTTTCGGTTTGATATTGCTATCGAAGAAGATTTGCTCGAAGAGATTGGTAGGGTCTACGGCTATAACAATCTGCCCAGCAGCAGTCTGTTGATGCGTTCCGAACTGGGTAAAGCCCCGGAAGCATTATTGCCTTTGGCCAGATTGCAAGATTGCTTGGTTGATCGCGGTTATCAGGAAGCCATTACCTACAGCTTTGTGGACGAAGCCATGCAAAATGCCGTGGCACCGGGACAAGAGTTTATTCGCATCAAAAACCCGATCTCATCAGAGTTGGCTGTGATGCGCACCACGCTTTGGTGTGGTTTGTTGAACGTCGCTTTGTACAATATTAATCGGCAACAGAGCCGCGTGCGCTTGTTTGAAGCGGGATTACGTTTTTGCTATGTAGACGGCCATATCCAACAGCAAAAAATGCTGTCCGGTTTAGCCTTGGGCAATGTTATTGCTGAACAGTGGGGTGAAAAAGCCAGACATCTGGATTTTTACGACGTAAAAGCGGATGTAGAAGCTTTATTTGGTTTGGCGGGCGTTGCGTGTGATTTTCAATCATTTCAACATCCAGCCTTACATCCAGGTCAGACTGCGCAAATTAAAAGCAACAGCGGCGAAATAATAGGCTTGCTGGGTATGTTACATCCTACGCTTGAGAAACAATTGGGCTTTGATTGCCCGGTATTTTTGTTTGAATTGGACCAAGATGCTGTTTTGCAACGTAAAGTGCCAAAATTTAGCCCGCTGTCAAAATTTCCATCGGTGCGGCGCGACATGGCTTTACTGGTAGACGAGGCTGTGTCGGCAGATGCCATTACCCGCGCTATTAACGATTGCCAGGAGGCGGCGATACGCGAAGTATCAATTTTCGATATTTATCGAGGACAAGGTGTTGTGGAAGGTTATAAAAGCGTTGCTTTAAGCCTGGTTTTGCAAGATTTTGCACAAACCCTTACCGACACTGAAATTGATGCTATATTTCGCAAAGTGCTCGACACTTTAGCGGCTAAACTAAATGCAAAACTGAGGGATTAAGGGTGGGATTGTGGCATTAACCAAGGCAGATATTGCGGAAAGATTGTTTGAAGATCTCGGCTTGAACAAGCGAGAAGCCAAAGAAATTGTAGAGTTGTTTTTCGACGAAATTAAAAAAAGTCTTGAAAGCGGAGAGCAGGTCAAAATCTCCGGCTTTGGTAAATTTGAATTGCGCGATAAAAGTGGGCGCCCTGGCAGAAACCCTAAAACCGGCGAAGAAATTCCTATTACGCCGCGTCGGGTGGTGACTTTTAGAACCGGGCAAAAATTAAAAGCTCGAGTAGAAGCCTATGCTGGAACCTAGTGATAATAACGAACTGCCTGTCATACCGGCCAAACGCTATTTCACAATAGGCGAGGTCAGCGAACTGTGCGGTGTCAAACCGCATGTGTTGCGCTATTGGGAGCAGGAGTTTACCGAACTTAGTCCGGTAAAGCGTCGAGGTAATCGCCGTTACTATCAACGACACGATGTGTTGTTGATTAGGCAAATCCGGGCTTTACTGTACGAGCAAGGCTATACCATAGGCGGGGCCAGGGCGCATTTGTCCAGTGGCAGTGCCAAAGAAGACAGTCTTCGCACCAAGCAGCTAATTCATCAAATGATAGGCGAGCTAGAAGACATTTTGGAATTGCTGAAATAGCGATTTATCAAATTATGGTATCATTTCGCTTTTAGGTTTTACCGACTAATAAACTTCGGGGCGTAGCGCAGCCTGGTAGCGCACTTGTCTGGGGGACAAGGGGTCGTGGGTTCGAATCCCGCCGTCCCGACCAAGTTTATCAATGGGTTAGCGGTTTAGGTTTTTTGTGGTAGTTGAATTATTGCGTTTCGGTACAACTATCGGTACAACATTTTTCAACGCTAGCCCACTTAAACGCAAAAAAGGCCGGTGCTAGCCCTTTATATAGAAAATGCGCGCGCGCGTAGGGATAGCGCAAATTTGATTCAGTTCGTCGCGTCCATTGCCTGAATCATTCCCGCCACGACCGCAGGCAATTTGTCAGCATCAAAAGTTATTCCCTTTTTGCTGGGTGTCCAGTCGCCGCCGTCCGGTTGATACCAGACGCGAACATCAATTACACGACGGCCCTTGTAATAATCGGTTCCAACTCTGATTTGTGCATTATCTGATTTGCGGATAGTGGCTATCTCTTTTCTATTCATCGCTTCACCTCTTGATATTTATCGCACTGGTGCTGTGTATCAGCCCAATGACACGCGCCGAAGGGCATAACGCCAGCATGACACGCACCAGCACCGCCACCGTGCTTGTAGTGGCTCTCAAAGTGAATGCATGACTTGCAAGTGATGAGTTCCGTATCTGTAGTTTTCTGTAGTGGTTCAAAGTCAGTACACCGCCGCCACTTGTCAACGACCACGCGCCAGCCGTGAAACTGGCAAGTATCGCCGGATAAATGCCGACAGCCTGAGCATTGCACCAGCCCGGTAAAGTCGCCGGTTTTGAGCTGTAAGCAATCGTCAGCCTGTTGTAATTGCCTTGCCAGGGATTCGGCATCCTTTCCGCACCCGGTCAGATATTCGTCGATGCTTTCCCGATCTGTTTCGCCTATGGCATCCAGATAGGCCAGCAGCTTTTGACGCTCCTTTGTCGATAATGTGATTTTTGCTTTGGTTTCTGTTTTTTCAGAGGGAACCGGGGGAACCCAGGGAACCGCCTTGTAATCCGTGGCCTGTAGCGGTTCCCTCTGTTTTTTGCCTGAGGGAACCGGGGGAACTTTGATTACACAAGGTGGTGCTGGCTTTGCCAATTGATTAAACAAACCTTCAAGCATGGTCTGATTCCTCCGCCGACTGAATCCAGTACAGGCCCGGTTTACCTCCGCCAGTGATAGCTGTCTTTTTACTCCGCTTGCCCTGATCTCGTTCGACAAGCCACCCAGCACTGTCTAAAGCATCCAGTACCCGTTTAAAGTCATAATTGCCGCCAGCCTCTTTCAATGCCGCACTGGTGAACAGGTAAACGCGTTCGCCGCCTCGGTCTGTATACCATCCGGCGCGCTCCAGTTTGGGGGATTGATTTTCGGATTTGTCAGTAAAACGTGTATCGCCATGTTTCAAGATGTAGTCACTGACACTTTGCAAAATTTGCTTATGCTCGGTTGCCCCCGTGCCGCGCATAGCCTGCCATTGGTCAAACATCATCTTGCAGGCTTCCAGCGCCGCGCCTTGCTGCCAAGGCAAAACGCCTGCTTCGATAGCCAGCTCGCCGCCCAGCGCATACAGTGCGAAACGAGAAGCTGCCCGCGCCGCTTGGCTGTCACTGTGGGTAAATTGCTCCTCGATTTGTGCCAGCGTAGCGCCAAAGTCAGCATTACCTTGGCGGATGATGTACTCAACAAATTTAACCCCGGCATAGCCGTAATGTTTGGCACACTCGGTTTTAAAGTGGTCGGCCATTTCTCGGCCATTGGCAAAGGTGTGCAACTCGTCAAAAACCCCGTGTGCGCGCGCCGCCGGTATATTAAGCAATCGCACCAACTGCCCGGCTTTGGCAACCTTGCCGCCCTCCTGCATAGCAGCGGATATTGACCGTTCTCCGGTGGATAACAGCGATAACCGCCAGCGGTGAACATGACGCGCTGAACCTATACGATTTGCACGGGTTTTGCCGGTGCCGTTGCCCAAGCTATAGACAATCGCTCCTACTTCCCGTGGGTCTGCTTCGCTGATTTCATCCAGGCATAAACAAGTATCAGACAACAGCGCCGCCACGCCTTCAAGCCCGTTTGAGGTGGCGCGCCAAGTGCGTTTGAAGTCATCACCACCCCAGACCGAACCGCCCACAATCAAAGCCGTTGTTTTGCCAATACTGCTATCGCCAACCCAGTGCACACCGCCAGAATCACGATGCACTTTAACCAGTAACGGCCCGGCCAGCGCCACGCATACCGATAACATTAAAACCGGATTATCTTCACACAATGCCGCCATGCGTTGCCATCCCTGAAAATCGCCTCCGGCTCTTGCCGATCCATCAGCGGCAATAGATTCGCTTTGGAAGTGAACATCCTCGGAACCAATAATCCGATCATGCAGCACGAATGCGCCGCCTTTAGCTGTCCAGTCGGTACGTGTTGCGGCGGTGATTACCTGTTTCGGCGTTTGCCATTGCAGATAAGTTGCAAGATGATTGCGGTTGCGTTGCTCGATCTCCACGCCAGCGGCCAGCAATTCGCCGCGTAATTCCTCACAAGAGCCGCGCAACAATTCCATAGGCATCGCCCACTTTCGCCAACGGCCCAAGGTGTCGCGGAATCTAAGCAAACGTCCGAAAAATTGGCCGTTCTCGGTATTGGTCACGCCATCAACATATAGCGGAGAACAGATACGCGTGACGGTTTGCGTTGGTGGATTGTCGCCTTTGCCTTCGGTTTCGTAGCAGTACCAGACGCCCGGCTTACGCTTGCCGCCAAGGTCGAACCAGTCATCTCTGACTATAAAGCAAGGCATGTCCAGTTTATCGAAACTTAGCCGCTCGACCTGGCTGTCGTCGGCATCGCGTAGCGGATCAATGGCCGAATCAATCTCAAACTTGGTTCCCTGGGTTCTCTCAAGATTTTCAACGGGGGAACCGCTACAAGCCGCGCCATTACTTAGGGTTCTCCCGGTTCGCTCGGTTCTCTCTGCTTTTTCATCGCCCAACAGTAAAACCGGTGTATCGGGTGCGGCTGCAGGCGTTTTGCTTGCTCTGGATTTAGTCTTTTTTTGCATTAAGCTAACTTCCTCACTTCCTGTTTTTGGGGGTATTAATTCACCAACGGTGCCGAAGTTTTCGCCTTGTTCATCTAGCATCGCATAAAGGTTTTGCGTGGATTCGTCCATTACACGACCTCCCTAGTCAATGCGTCATTCCAATCATGACCAAGTGTTGCTGGCGGCATGTATTTGCCGCCCACCGCTAACGCTGCTGCTCTGGCTGCTCTTTGGCCGGTGCCCGATTCG
>CAIOHN010000266.1 GCA_903858105.1 uncultured Pseudomonadota bacterium
ATGCTGATTTTAAATATCGGATTTTTAACGCAGATGGCAGCGAAGTTGCGCAATGTGGAAATGGCGCGCGGTGTTTTGCCCGCTTTGTGCGAGAGAAAGGCTTAAGCACTAAGGACCAAATTGTGGTGGATACCGATGCTGGGCAATTGGTATTGAATTTTGATGCAGAAGGTTTGATCACCGTCAATATGGGGATTCCTCGGCATGAGCCGTCACAGATACCGATAGCGGTCACCGCTTACGCAAGTCGTTATAGCGTGAAATTGGCAGAAACCGACGTCGAATTTGCGGCAGTTTCTATGGGTAATCCGCATGCGGTAATTAATGTTTCTGATGTAGTAACTGCGCCGGTGGCTGTTATCGGTGCGCGGCTGGAATCACATGAAATGTTTCCTGAGCGGGCAAATATCGGCTTCATGCAAGTTGTCAGCAGGCAGAAAATCAAATTACGTGTTTATGAGCGAGGGGCAGCCGAAACCATGGCCTGCGGCAGCGGCGCATGTGCGGCGGTTGTGGCGGGTGTGGAGTTGGGCTTATTGGACAGCGATGTTCAAGTGAGCTTGCCAGGAGGCGAATTGAAAATAAACTGGTTGGGACGCGGTTACCCAGTGATGATGACTGGTCCTGCAACCACGGTATTTGAAGGACAAATAGAGTTATGAATGACCAACAAACCAGTACGTTAACCGACGAGCAAGTTAACGAGTATTTGCAGCAGCACCCAGAGTTTTTCCAACATCATCTCGATCTTCTGGAAAAGATGCATATCCCGCATCCGAGTGGCAATGCCGTATCGTTAATTTCAAAGCAGCTTGAGCTATTCAGGGCCAAGCACCAAGAGCAGGAAAGCCAGTTAACCGCGTTAATCGACATCGCCAGAGAAAACGATGCGTCTTTCAATAGGATGCATGAACTAACTTTAGCCATGATGGAAGCGAGTTCCATAGAAGATGCCGTGGCAAATTTGAGCGAAGTTTTAGCTGAGTGTTTTTTAACGGATTTTGTGGCGATTAAAATCATAAAAGAGCGGCCCATGTCGCCTATCAGCAATTTATTTGTCGAGTCGGATGATGCCAATCTTAAACATTTCGCAAACGAATTAGCCACAAATCAACCTAAATGCGGTCGGCCTACCCTAGCGCAGGCGAGATTCTTGTTTGGCGATGTGGCTGCCGAGGTGCGTTCCTGCGCGATAATTCCTATGGTATTTACGCAGCTAGATGGTTTGCTAGCGATAGGCAGTCGCGATGAATCGCGCTTTCATTACAGTATGGGCAGTATATTTCTGACGCAGATGAGTGAGATTATCGGCACTCGCCTAATTTCTTTGCTGCAACAAGTGGATTGATCTAAGTGCATGCTGAAGCGAGTCGTCAGTTGCAACTGTATCTGCAGTATTTGGAGACAGAAAAGCGCGTTGCGGAAAACACTTCAACAAGCTACCAAAGAGATTTGCTGCGCTTCACCGGTTTTTGTAGCGAGCAAAAGCTAGATAATTGGACTGACGTGCAAGTCAATGACGTGCGCAGATACATAGCGGCACGGCATAAAGACGGAATCGGCAGCAAAACTATACAGCGTGAACTTGCAGCTTTGCGTAGTTTTTATCGCTATCTGCTTAAAACCCATCAACTAGCAAGCAATCCTGTTCAACATGTGCGGGCGCCAAAGGCGGCAAAAAAGCTGCCTAAGGTATTGGACGTCGATCAGATGACCGGGATGTTGAATGTCGTGCCGGATTCGATTTTGGAAATTCGGGATTTGGCTATGTTTGAATTGTTTTATTCATCAGGTCTCCGCTTAAGCGAATTGGTCAAGCTTGATACAACCGACATAGATTTTGCAGAAGGCTATTTGCGAGTGCGTTTCGGTAAAGGCGGCAAGCAGCGGCAACTGCCCATCGGTAAAAAGGCGCTGGAGGCAATAAAGGCGTGGTTGGCAGTTCGTACCGAGGTTAATGAATTGGCGTTGTTTATATCGGCCCAAGGTCGGCGCTTAACTCAAAGAAGTGTACAGCTAAGAATGGATCGTTGGGGCAAAAAGAACGGCATTGCCGAACATCTGCATCCGCATATGTTAAGGCATTCGTTTGCAAGTCATCTCCTGGAAGCGAGCCAAGACATCAGGGCTGTTCAAGAATTGTTAGGGCACAGTGATATTGCTACTACACAAATATATACTCATCTAGATTTTCAACACTTGGCGGCAATATATGACAAAGCGCACCCGCGCTCACGCAAGGCTTGAATCGCATAGCTGTAAAAAAGTTTGACACCTGGGTGATGTGTCGTCATAATGAGCGGCTCATCACGGCTGACGCAACTGCGGTTGCAGGCGGTGAGGATCGCAGGTTCTGCGGGTTTTTGAGGTGTTTAGGTTGGTTTTTGGGTGTTGGTTGCTTCGGAAGATTGGAGTGGTGCTTGAAAAAACAGCTTGACTGAATCTGAAAGGTCTGTAGAATATGTCGGCTCAACAAGGCGAAGCGCC
>CAIOHN010000267.1 GCA_903858105.1 uncultured Pseudomonadota bacterium
GATCATGATGTTACGAACGCCATCCAGCGTTAAAGCTTCCGCGCCGCTGTGCCGGCCAATTCTAAGTAGAAAGGCTTGTCCCGAGTTCAAGCGTTGTAACAAACCATTTTCCAGCACGTTTTCGAGCTGACGAATCCAGTCGGGGTTCAGGTAGTTGCGCTGCTTGATTTCGGCTATTTCACGCCAGAACAAACCGACGTAAAACGCATTACAAGCCTTGGCGATGTCATGAATGGTCCATTGGATTTTGGGCAATTTGGCCGTGTTTTTGACCACGGCATGCGGGGTGTGCAGCGTTAAACTGCCCTGAAAACTTTGATAGTGTTGCGGCGCAACGCACTCTAAAAGTTGATAAAGATTCTCGCCCATGCTCGGCCGCAACTTCCCCCGTTCGTCGACGACGGGCTTGCGCTTACGATTCACGGCAAATTGGATTTGGTAGGCGGGCTTGTCGGCTTTGCCATGCCATGCGGCATCACCGACAGATACCAGGCGCATGGGATCGGTATCAAATCTACCTTCGAACAGTTGTTCTTGGAGGGACTGATTGCGCAGATTTTGACCACGGCGAGAATTACCATCATTAATTTGATCGAGCAAGGCGGTGCGGATCGCGCCTTTGATACTGCTGCCAGGTAATAACGGATTGCCATCGATCGGATTGTAAAAAGTGCGGTCGATTTCCAACTTATTGATCACTCGTTTGCCCTGCCCTTCATGTTGAGCAGTTTTACCAATTCGCTTTTCATACAGGGTTTTCACGCCCTTTGCGGTAGGGATAGGCGGATTGGCAAAGGCCATCAAGCTTTCGCGGTTGTCGTGAAAGAAGCCTTGGACTTTGGTTAGCATGTCGTCATCGGGTTTGCCATTGACGATGGTCAGTAAGCGTTTTTTCTCCCCGGCGGACAATCCGGCAATCGCTGCACCGCTATCGAAGCTATACAAAGCGCCGGCATCGGTATCGATGACATAGTTGCCCGGCTCGTAGCTTTCATCAGCGCCAATATTGATCGGTGACAATGGCGTGTATTTGAGGGTGTAGTGCTGTAAAAATTGGCTCATGAACGTGTCCGGCTAAAAACTGAAGTGTTGTAATTCCCGCGTGGGAGCGACGCGTCGTCGCGACTAAAAGCTTTCAAATCGCGACAAAGTGTCGCTCCCACCGAACCGAATCCCAATAACTGGGGCATAGCCCTGGTGTACCGTTGTGCTGATGGTTTTGGACAACTCGCCATGGCCGCCTAAGCCTTGGCCGATAAAGCCGGATGTTGACGGCGCTGTTGTAAACACCGCCGCCGTTTGTGCCAGCAATATCGGGTTTTTGAATGGCTTGCCTTGTTGATGCACCGCCATGTCGCCATGTCGGCCAAAACGGGTAAACAGCTGGTAATAACTGTTGGCTGCATCAAAACCCAGGCCTTGCGGTGCGCAGGGGGCGAGAGTCAAGCAGGCATTGGCCAATGTTTGCGTGGGTAACGCCTGCTCTACAGCATTATCAATGCTAAATTTGCCCATGCCGATACTGGCATCTTTGCCGTAACCAAATTCGCCAATATCTTGCAGGCATTGCCGACAATCCGCGAAGCTGAGTTTGGCGGTATCCAGCAATAAATAAATTGTCCATTTGATGTGTGGCGCAAACCATTCCTGCTCAACACTGTAAGGTGCAAAGCCGTTTTCGCCGGTGGTGTTGGTTTGGCGGTTGATGGTGTTGTGCGGTTGAGGGTGTTTTTCGCTGAAATGAGTCGCACTGCCGGCCAGAATAGCTTTTGGATCTTTAGCTAACAATTGCCAATCGGCAACGGGTTCTGTCAATGCAGTCAAAGGCAGCCAATGACGTTTTTTTAGGGCTTTACGGTCTGAACTTACTTGGGCTTGATAAAAGCTACTGGGTAACTTGGGTAAAGGCAGATAGCCCTTTGGAAGGGCATCAGATACCACGGCAAATGGCTGATTTTGGTTGTAGCCATTCAAACACGCATTTAAGCGCTGTTCGCCATAGCGATTGCGAATCGCCCAACACAGCTGGCCAAACAGGGTGTCGCCTTTTAAAGCAGTCGCGAATGCCGACTCAAGACTTAAGGTGATTTGATAGCTTTGCATTTACACCTCCCAATCCGCAAGGCGTAAGCCATCAATGCGGGAAAATTCTCGCGTATTGTGGGTGACTAGGGTTAGATCATTGGCCAAGGC
>CAIOHN010000268.1 GCA_903858105.1 uncultured Pseudomonadota bacterium
GTTTTCCCCATTTTGTTGTATGGCAGCGAGACGCAAAAGACAAAGTTTCTACCGCATTTGCTAAGCGGGCAATGGCTGGCGGGTCATGCCATCACCGAGCCAAGCTGCGGGTCCGATGTGCAGGCGATGACCAGTCACGCTGAGCAAAACGGCGACGATTATCTTTTGAACGGCGAAAAACGCTATATCACCAACGTACCCTTGGCCGATTGGCTGGTGGTTTATGCCAAGCTGGACGGCAAGATTAGCGCTTTTCTGGTTTCCCGCGAGGATACAGGCTGCAACTTTAGTGATGAAGGCCGTTTGGATGCCTGTAAAGGCAGCGCCACCGGTAGCGTTATGTTGAAGGACTGCAGAGTCGATGCCCAACGCCAGTTGGGAAAAATCGGCACCGGCACCCAGATGATCCAAAAGGCGCTGGAATACGAGCGAGCCTTCGTGTTTGCCGGGATCGCCGGCATCATGGAATGGCAGTTGGCGGAAGTGGTGCGTCACAGCCGGGAAAGACGCTCCGGCGGGGTACATCTGGGTCGCCACCAGGCCATTAGCCACCGTATTGCCGAGATGAAGCTGCGTTTGGACACCATGGATTTGTGGCTGGCCGAATGCGCCAGACTATGTAATAGTAAGCAAAGACTGACCCTGGCGTCGGCGCAAACCAAACTCTATGCGGCGGAAGCGTTTTTACAGTCCAGCCTGGATACGGTACAAATATTGGGTGCAGCGGGCCTGGAATCCGGGAGTGTCATGGCCGACTTGGTGCAAGACGCGCTGGCTGGTCGGCTATTTTCCGGCAGTTCTGAAGTCCAAAAAAACCTGATCGCCGCCCTGCTCGGCACTGGCGATGCCTATAGAGTTAATCCTCAATCCAACTAATCATGTTTTTCACCGATTACCAAAACTGGCAGCCGACGCCGTTGATGAAAGCGTCATTCATGCTGACGCTAGCCGCACCCCTGGCAATTGCCATCCAGCCGTCTATCTGGCCCTGGGCCTTGGCTGTCGTCGTCGTTGACAATCTAGTGTTAACCTTTGCCGGACTCTGGCCGCGCTGTTCCTGGACTGGATCAAACTGGACGTCTTTGCCGCTTGCCGCCGCCAAACGCGGCGAAATCGCCATCACCATCGACGATGGCCCTGATCCTGACGTGACACCCGCAGTGCTCGATTTACTGGATCGCCACGGCGGTAAGGCCACGTTTTTTTGTATCGCTGAAAAAGCTGAGCGCTATCCAGACTTATGCAGAGACATTGTCAAGCGCGGACATGCGGTGGAAAATCACAGTATGCAGCACAAATACCACCTGCCGTTTCTGTTGTTAGCTGGCTGGTTTGCTGAACTAAACGCAGCTCAAAATGCTCTGACTGACATCACCGGCGTCCGCCCACGCTTTTTTCGACCACCGGTGGGTTTGCGCAACCCCTGGCTGGATCCGGTGCTGAATCGACTTGATTTGCAATTGGCTAGCTGGACCCGACGCGGTTTTGACACCATAGAAAAGTCGCCGCCAGTGGTATTGGCCAAGTTATTGGACAATTTAACAGCGGGCGACATATTGTTGCTACACGATGGCAAGGCCGCCAGAACCGCTAGCGGCGTACCGGTGATTCTGGAAGTGCTGCCGCCCTTGCTGGATGCCATCGCCGCCGCGAAATTACACACGGTAACGCTAAGCCAAAGCTTGGAACGCTGCCAACAATAAACACAAGCCAACCTTGGAGATTTAACACATGAAAACTTACTATGCCATCGCCGCGTTAAGCGTCATGCTCAGCGCTTGCACGACACAAAACTCCGACTATTTGCAAATGATCGCCCCGGCTGACTTAAACCAAATCATGCAAAACCAGGATATATTTCTGGTGGATGTGCATACACCGGAACAGCAGCACATTAAAGGCACAGATGCTTTTATTCCTTACGATGCCGTCGATAAATATCAAGACAAACTGCCCAAGGATAAAACAACGCCAATTTATGTGTATTGCGCGGGCGGGCCGATGGGAAATACCGCCGCTAAAACGCTGCACGACTTGGGTTACAATAATTTAAGCAATCTGGCTGGCGGTGCCAAAGCCTGGAAGCGGGCCGGTTTTGGGTTTGAGTAGTCTGCGACAAGCGCAAATCTTACATGTCATGAGGTCTGATTCGGCGGAGCTTGGTGCCGCGCTATTCGACGATACTGTCTACCTTGCCGTTTTTAAATTTAACCACGAAGCGATTAAACAGATTGGACCAATACGTCCAGTCGTTGCCGTCCACGGAAGGCGTGACATGTTGCGGCGGATAGCCGATCGCCGCCAGCACGGCCTTCTTGCCCATGTCTTTTTTGACCTGACCGGCCAAAATGTTTTCACGCTCGGCGGCGGTAAACTGGTTTAGATCGACTTTGCTGGTGCCGGCGATTTTACTGAAGGCAATCGGCATATCGTCTTTGGTATATTTCTGCACGTTTTCGATGGTCAAGGTTTGCCCGCTGGCCTCCAGCCTCAGAACCGCCTGATCCGCATCCAAAGACAGCAAGGCCACTGCCGTATTGATGGGTATCAATTGCCCTTTGCGATAATTGGTGGTGCGAAACCTGTTCTGTTCTTGAAACAGACTGAACTGGGTGTAGTAAACCTGAGCTGACGGCACAACCGTGGCTGCGCCAGATTTAAGCTCTTTTTTACAGCCGGTAGATACAGCCACCAGGCACAACAAAATCAATATAAGGTTTTTTCTGAACATCGCTAAAGTACCTCTATAACTGGATTGGGAAAACCAGAACTGGCTACTCGGCCACTGTCTTGATCACCAGCTTTTCAAGAAACACCGCTGGCGAAGCATAGCTCATTTCGCCACTGATCGCATCGACTGCTGCTTGTATGGTATGGCCTTTAGCCAACACTTCGCCGCTCGCGGCGTCAGCGATTTGGTATTTGATCTTCATCCGGTATTCCCATTCCACCAAATCCGCCGATACCCGGATACATTGCTCAAATTTTGCCGGACGAACAAACCTTAACTGCAAATCCACAATCGGCCAGACATAGCCGGTTTCCTTCATAGCCATATAGCCGTAGCCGATTTTGTCCAGCATCGCACAACGGGCAATTTCGATATATTTGCAATAGTGTCCATGCCAGGCGATGTTCAACAAATCGATGTCATGAAATGGCACTGTTAGTTCAACTTCGGCGCGTATCATCGTCACTTGTCCTCGGCAGCAATCGGATCAGCGTCGCCTGCCCTCGACTTGCTCCAATACGGGTAAAAATTAAACCATTGCAGCGGCACAACCCGGCAATAGGTTTCAAGTTGCTGTGCGTAGCCTCTGGTCAGGGTTTCCAGCATTTGGCTGCGTTGCGGTTCGGTGCGCGGGATGCGGATAGATTCTACAAATGGCTCAAGATGGATTTTGAATCGCCCGTCTTCCGGAAAGCAAAACAAAGTGTATACCGGACAACGCAGCAGCGAGGCCAGCAAATACGGGCCTTGCGGAAAGCTGGCGTCCTCGCCCAGAAAACTGGCCGCCACCGTACGCCCGCCTTGTACCGGAATTCTGTCGCCTACCATCACCAAAAATTCACCGCGCTCGATTTTTTCCTGCAAGGATATGGCTATCGCCGGACTCAGTTCAGTGACTTGAATTAATTGAATAGTAGCGCTGCCTTTGTTGCCACCGAGCAATCGGTTAAATTTCTCCGCATGTTTGGTATGCACCAGGATATTCAGATGAATGTGGCCGCGTTGATTGGCGATGGCTTTGCAGATTTCAAAATTTCCGATATGACCAGTCAGCAGCATGGCTCCACGTTTTTGTTCGATTAAATCGAGCAACAACTGGCGATTGGGA
>CAIOHN010000269.1 GCA_903858105.1 uncultured Pseudomonadota bacterium
CGGGTCGCATTGTGGGCTTTGATCAATCCGGTGGTGTTTACCGTAAAAAGTTGCTGGCCATGGGTTTAACACCCGGCACCGAATTTACCATCACGCGTTTTGCACCTATGGGCGATCCGGTTGAAATCAAGATCCGGGGGTTTTCTTTGTCGCTGCGTAAAAACGAGGCGTCAGTCCTACTTATAGAAAAAGTATGAGTACCGATTTTACCGTTGGCGTCGTCGGCAATCCTAATTGCGGTAAAACCACGCTTTTTAATGCCTTGACTGGCGCCAAACAACACGTCGGCAATTGGCCCGGTGTGACTGTCGAGCAAAAAACCGGCGAATACACTCATCAAGGCAAACATATCAGTCTCGTCGATTTGCCCGGTACTTATTCACTGGAAGCCGACGACGATAGCATTTCTTTAGACGAAAAAGTCGCGCGCGATTATGTAGCCTCTCGACAAGCCAATCTCATCATCAATATTATTGATGCCTCAAATATTGAACGTAACCTGTATCTGACTTCGCAATTGATTGAAATGCGTGTGCCGATGATATTGGTTTTAAACATGATGGACGCGGTAAAAAAACGCGGCGTTAAAATCGATATTGATCTGCTTTTCAAGCAAGTGGCCTGCCCGGTGGTGCCGGTCACCGCCGCCACCGGCGCAGGCATCAAAGAACTGCGCGATGAGATCAATAAAGCTTGCGTCAGCATGCCCATTCCTGCGCTGCAAGTGCATTATCATCCGGCTATTGAATCAGCCGTGAGTATTCTGCAATCCAAGTTAGGCCAAGTATCCGCCAACCTGGCCTGCGATAGTCGCTGGCTGGCGCTGCGTTTGCTTGAGCACGATAGCCTGGCCAAGCGCTGGGCTGGCGCAGACATGCTGGCCATTGCCGAACCTTTGCGCGCCGATATAGAGGCGCAAACTCAAGACGAAATCGATATTCTGGCGGCGGATGCACGTTATGGTTTGGTGAATAGTCTGGTGCAAGCCAGCGTTTGTAAGCTTAACGAAGTCTCCAGAAACACCACCGATAAAATCGATAGTGTGGTGCTAAATCGCTTTTTGGGCATCCCAATCTTTCTGTTGGTGATGTACGCCATGTTTATGTTTACTATCAACATCGGTAGCGCGTTTGTCGATTTTTTCGATAAAGCGGTCGGCGCGTTATTGGTCGATGGCTTAAGCGAATTACTAAAATCCATCAGTTTGCCGGATTGGATGATCGTGCTGATTGGTAACGGCATCGGCGGCGGTATTCAAGTGGTTTCCACCTTTATTCCTATCGTTGGTTTTTTGTTTATCTTCTTATCGATGCTGGAAGACTCCGGCTATATGTCCAGAGCGGCTTTTGTGATGGACCGCTTCATGTGCATCATCGGCCTACCAGGCAAATCTTTTGTACCGATGATTGTGGGTTTTGGTTGCAACGTGCCGGCTATTATCGCCACCCGCACCCTTGATAATCAGCGCGACCGCGTTCTGACCAACTTGATGAATCCTTTTATGTCTTGCGGTGCCAGACTGCCGGTTTACGCCTTATTTGCCGCAGCGTTTTTTCCGGTTGGCGGGCAAAATCTGGTGTTTGGCCTGTATTTATTTGGTATTGCTGTGGCGGTGTTTACTGGATTAATCATGCGCCATACCCTGTTACGCGGCAACCCTACCCCGTTTTTAATGGAATTGCCGGCTTATCACCTACCCACCTTGCGAGGCGTTTTCACCAAGACCTGGGAGCGCTTAAAAACCTTTATCGTCAATGCCGGTAAAGTCATTGTACCGATGGTGCTGGTACTTAATGTATTAAATTCCCTGGGTACTGACGGCAGTTTTGGTCAGGAAAATAGCGATAAATCCATATTGAGCGAAATAGGCCGCACCCTAACCCCGGCATTTCAACCCATGGGTATTGCCCACGATAACTGGCCAGCCACGGTGGGTATTTTTACTGGTGTGTTGGCAAAGGAAGCGGTTGTGGGTACTTTGGATGCTTTATACAGCCAAATGGCTGCTAGTGACCAAACCGCCGAACCAGCCAGTTTTGATTTACAACAGGCTTTGCTCGAAGCCTGCCAATCGGTGCCGGATAATCTGTTAGCCATTGCCGACAAACTACTTGATCCCTTGGGCATAGGCATCGCCAACGTCTCTGATCAGGCAGCCGCTGCCGAACAGCAACAAGTCAAACTGGATACGTTTGGCGTTATGCAAGCCCACTTTGATGGTCAGGTCGGCGCTTTTGCCTACTTATTATTCATATTGTTGTATGCGCCCTGCGTAGCGGCGACTGCTGCGATTTACAAAGAAACCAACGGCGCATGGGCTTTATTCGTGGTGTGTTGGACCACCTTTGTCGCCTACTTGACAGCCACCCTCTTCTATCAAGGTATGACTTACGCCCAGCACCCCAATGCGACAATCGCCTGGATACTGGCTTTAACCACGATGTTTGCTGGGGTATTGTTAGGCTTGCGCTTTTACGGTGAGCGCCTGCAAACCAGAGGCATAACGCAATGATATTGTCAGATCTGCGCAGTTATTTACAGGAAAAGCACCGAGTAGCCCTGAGTGATTTGGTACTGCATTTCAATATGGACGCCGATGCCTTGCGCGGAATGCTGGGCAAATGGATCAGCAAAGGCAAAGTCAGGCAAAGCCCGGTAACCACTAGCTGTGGTACCAGTTGCTGTAAATGTGACCCATTATTAACCGAAATATACGAATGGGTTGATTAGAACTAGCGAGACAGGCGCCCTAACCGCCTCGCCAAAACCTTATTTACTTTCTGCCAACCAGCCTTGTAAGGCGTCGATTATTTCCTGCGCCTGTTTTTCGCTGGAAATATTGAATTTGGATTTTTGCTGATATTCGCCGTTACGTTTTTGGTAGCGACGAATGGTAAATCTATCCTGGCTATATTGTTCTTTAGCCGGTTCCCAATCCTGATAACGATAAATCACAGTCGCCCAAGCGCCTTTACTCAGCACTTTTTTGTCCAGTTCCTTGACGGTTTCTATTCCGCCATCTTCGTAACTGATGGTTAATTCTTCAACGGTCTCAGCCATATCTATCTCAGTGATGTTAGCAACGGCGCGCAGTCTATCACACAAGCACAGCCGTCAAAATCTGAATTGGGTTAACGGGTGATGAACTCGCCAAAGGCGCGACTGCCCTCCCCTGTTTTGATGGTATTAACCACCTTGCGGGTTTTGGCGTCGATCACAGACACGTTATTGTCAAACCAGTTTGCCACATAAATATGTTGATCGTCTGGATGAGCGCTGATACCTTCCGGTTTGTCGCCTACAGTGATCACATCGACTTGTTTGAGTGTCGCCGTATCAACTACCGATACCGTGCTGTCATCCTGATTAGTCACAAACAACAGACTATCGTTTAAAGCCAGCGCCACCGCGTAAGGTCTAGCACCTACTTTAATAGTCGCCAGACGCTTCAGGTTACGGGCATCCAACACGCTTATATCGTCGCTTTCGACATTAGCGCAGTACAGCCGCTTGCCTTGACTATCAACCGTAATGCCAAATGGATGCGCACCCACTTTAGTGGTATTGCGGATAGTTAGCTTGTTTAGGTCAACCTGGGAAATGGAATCGTCGACCCGGTTGGCGACATACAGCCAGTGATTGTCTGGACTTACCGTCATGCCCGAAGGCGATTTGCCGACGGTAATGGTTTTTTGTTTGCTAAAGTTTTTGGTGTCAAAAACTGTTACCGAATTTTCATACCAATCAGCCACAAACACCTGCGCACCTTGGCGATCAACCGCAATGCCCAGCGACGCGCCGCCGACCTTTACTTTCTGCAGATTGGTCAGTTTTTCAGCATCTAACACCGCAAAACCGCCGCCTTCTGGCGTACTGATATAAATTTGCTTGAGAGCTTGATTAACCGCTACGCCTGCAGGTTTACCTTCTACTTTAATAGTTTCGATGACATGCTGGTTTTGGGTGTCGATCACCGATACCGAATTATCCAACTGGTTGGTAATAAAAGCACGCGGAGCCGCATTAACGCTGGTTGTTACAGCGGTGAGCAGTACAAAAGCCAAAAACGAATCTCTGATGTGCATGGTGAGGGTGATTAGGTATAAGAGCGGGAAAGGTTCTCAGCGTATGCCGAGAACCTGATAACTGCAAATTAACGTTTGATGTCGATTTCAACTGCTGCAGAACCTGAGCCTTCTTTTTTTGCAATAGATTCCAAACCAGATTTCAACACGCCAGAAACCGCTTTATCAGCCGCTTCTTCGTTCAATTCTGCTGGTGGATTGTTGTTGACGTAAGCGCGATAGTAAGTCGCAACCCATTCGATTTCGGATTTACCGCCTTTGTCGGTTACTGACAGTTCAGCGGCATAGTTACCAACTGGCAACACCGGGATGTGCTCATCTTGGCCAGCATGTTTGATTGTAGACGACGAGCTCATTTCAGTAATTTTGTATTTATAAGAAAATTTGGCTGCGTCATAAGCTTTTAATTCTTCAGTAATCGTGCCGCCGCTAGTCAGATGCAGCTTGCGGATTGCGCCTTTGGCGTTAGTGCCTTCGCCGGTTACGCTTTTAACAGCAGGCAGCCAGGACATATCGTCGTAGTTTTTAATCAGATCCCACACTTTGGCAGCAGGTGCATCGACAGTGATGGTAGCCGTCATTTTTGCTCTGACTGGACCATGGGCATTGGCAAAGCCCGCGAACGACAATAAAGCGGTTAAAACGAGTAGCGAGGTTTTTTTCATAACACTTTCCTATGGTGGTCACATAAAATGGAGGCGGCGATTATAAAATAAAATCTCGCGACAAGTATCTGCAAAAGCATGTTTGCGGAAATTTTCCCGCGATCACCCCTCCGCCCTAGAGCTTAAAATGACGACAACGACTTTTTTTTGGCACGATTACGAGACATTTGGCATTGATCCGCAGCGTGATCGGCCGTGTCAATTTGCCGGCATCCGTACCGACTACGATTTTAATATCGTCGCTGACCCTGTCATGGTCTATTGCCAACCGTCTGACGATTACTTACCACACCCCGAAGCCTGTCTTATCACTGGTATTACCCCGCAACTGGCTGCCGAAAAAGGCGTGTGCGAGGCCGAGTTTGCGCAAATCATTCATGAACAGCTTTCCCAACCGGGCACCTGTGGTGTTGGCTACAACAGTCTTCGGTTTGACGACGAAGTGACCCGCAATCTGCTGTACCGAAACTTTTTCGACCCTTACGCTCGCGAGTGGCAACACGGCAATTCGCGTTGGGATTTAATCGATATAGCCCGGGCTGCGCGAGCATTAAGGCCGGAGAGTATCGAGTGGCCGCTCAACGCCGACGGTGTACCCAGCTTTAGATTGGAAGAACTGACCAAAGTTAATGGCATCGCCCATGAGGCCGCGCACGATGCGATGTCCGATGTGTACGCCACCATCGCCCTGGCGAAATTGATCAAGCAGCGCCAACCCAAACTATTTGATTTTCTGTTAAACAATCGCCACAAAAGCGCGGTGTTGCAACTGATCAAACTCGGCAGCTTCACACCCTTGGTACATGTCTCCGGCCGCTTTGCCGCGCGTAACAACAGCCTGGCCATCGTACTGCCGCTGGCGCAGCATCCGACTAACAGCAACGAAATTATCGTCTACGACTTGTCAGTCGATCCAGAGCCTTTGCTACAACTAAGCGCCGCAGAGATTCAACAACGGCTATTCGTCGCCACCGAGGCATTACCCGATGGGGTTGCCAGGGTACCGTTAAAAACCATTCATGTTAACAAAGCGCCGGTATTGGCGCCGTTAGGCGTCATAAAGCCAGCCGATGCCGAACGTTTGCAGATTGACTTGGCGCAATGCCAAGCTAATTTGCAGCGCATTAAAGCCAGCCCCGTTTTGACGCAAAAATTAGCCGAGGTGTTTTCCCGCGCTTATCAAGATTCCGCGCAAGATCCGGATTTAATGATCTACAGCGGCGGATTTTTCAGCAATCGCGACAAAGCCACAATGGCTCGTATCAGACAGCTTGCCCCTGCCAAATTGGCGGCTTTTGATCCTGAGTTTGACGATGCCCGATTGCCCGAGATGCTGTTTCGCTATCGCGCCAGAAACTTCCCGCAAACCCTGTCAGTTGACGATGCGCAAACCTGGCGACAATATTGCGTTGCAAAATTAACCGGCGCTGAGGCCAATGGCAGCCTGACATTGGCGCAATTCAACGCCAAAATAGAGACCTTACGCTCGGACGCAGCTGAACCACACACTATCCTCGATCAATTAGCCACTTATGCCGCTGATCGGCAAAGCCAACTAAAAATTTGATTTTTTACATAAAAAGCGACCCAAAAACAAGGTCATTGCGGCTTTATGCCGTATAATGCAGCCCATTTGAGTGAATTTTTGACTGAGGAATCATGAGCATTACACTGTCCAACAGAGTTAAAGCGGTTAAACCATCCCCTACCCTAGCGATTACAGCTAGAGCCGCGGCCATGCGCGCTGCTGGCAAGGATATTATCGGCCTGGGTGCTGGCGAACCGGATTTCGATACGCCTGAGCACATCAAAACGGCAGCTATCAAAGCTATTAATTCTGGATTTACCAAATACACCGCAGTTGACGGTACAGCGGGTTTGAAAAAAGCCATCATCCAAAAATTCAAGCGCGACAATGGTTTGGACTATCAACCTAACCAGATTCTGGTGTCTTGCGGCGGCAAACAAAGCTTTTTTAATTTGGCACAAGCGCTGCTCAATCCGGGCGACGAAGTCATCATCCCGGCTCCGTACTGGGTATCGTATCCAGATATGGTGCTGTTGGCAGACGGTGTGCCGGTTATTCTGGAAGCTGGTCAGTCGCAAAACTTTAAAATAACGCCAGAACAGCTACGTAAAGCCATCACCCCAAAAACCCGCCTGTTAGTGATTAACAGCCCATCAAACCCAACCGGTGCAGCCTACAGCCTGGCAGAATTGAGTGCCTTGGGCGATGTATTGCGCGATTTTCCTGAGGTATTGATCGCCACCGACGATATGTACGAATTAATCCTTTGGGAAAAAGGCCAATTCGTCAACATTCTTAATGCGCATCCTGATTTCTACGACCGTACCATCGTGTTAAACGGCGTATCCAAAGCCTACTCCATGACCGGTTGGCGAATCGGCTACGCTGCGGGCCCGGCACCTTTAATCGAAGCGATGTGCATCATCCAGTCGCAAAGCACTTCTAACCCTACCTCCATCTCGCAAGTAGCGGCAGAAGAAGCATTAAACGGCGACCAAGCCTGCATTGACACCATGATGGTCGAGTTTAAAAAACGTCACGACTATGTGGTCGCTGAGTTGAACACCATACCCGGCATAGAATGTCTGCCTACCGACGGCACTTTTTACGTGTTTCCTAACGTTGAAAAATTGTTGCGCAAACTGGATGGCATTAACGACGACCTGGATTTTGCGGAATTTTTAATCGAGAAAGCTGGCGTGGCCTTGGTGCCAGGCTCGGCCTTCGGCTGCCCTGGTCATATCCGAATTTCCATCGCTACCAGCATGGCAAACCTGGAAAATGCCTTGGCCAGAATCAAGCAGGCGATATAAGTTTGTAGCCTGCATGCGGGCTTGGCTTTGGATTGTTGCGCTTTCAAGCCATTTTCCAATTGACAAATCTGCTTGATGCTATAAAATTCGTGGGCTTGGCAAGTTACATGCAAGAATGCCTCGGTGGCGAAATAGGTAGACGCACGAGACTTAAAATCTCGCGGTTGTAAGACCGTACCGGTTCGATTCCGGTCTGAGGCACCAATAAAATCAAGGGCTTAGGTTTTTTAACCAAGCCCTTTTTTATGCCTTAAAGAAAAATGTCGCAATTTTGTCGCACTCCGAAATAAAAAACGCCAACAATTGGCAACAAGGCATCAGTTTAAAAGTTGTTAGCTAGTGCGCGTTAGCGCTCAATAAAAACGATTTGGAGCCAAAATATGCGGAAATTTTTAACTTGTGCAGTCTGTTTTCTTCTTTGGTTTGTCGCGATTCCTGCGAAAGCCGCACTAATTCACTACGACATTTTGATGCAGCAAGAAAATTTCTTCCCAACAGGCGGAATAAGACCTTTGGCTGGGGGTTTCGATATTGACACCGCAAACCTTGTTCCAAATTCCTATTACTTTCTAGGCAAAGGGGAACTCATTAATTTCAGCGTAACTGGGCACGGTTTTTATTCATACGAGACTACAACAACCTATATTTACGACCCGAATTTACCAATGTTTGTTCCTGGGGGTCAGGGTGCGATATATCCAGGCCCTATGGTAACTACAGACGAAAATAACCATATAGTTCGCTTGGACGGCGCGTTCTTCAATCACAGTCCTAGCATACTTTCCCATTTGCAAATGTTTAACAACCAATACACTGAATTTGCTCAAACAGGTGGTGGTATTGGCGATGGTAGCGTAGGAATATCTCAGGGAATTTACACGTTGATTCCTGTTGCAGCTGTGCCAATTCCCGCCGCAATCTGGCTATTTGCCTGTGGATTAGGC
>CAIOHN010000270.1 GCA_903858105.1 uncultured Pseudomonadota bacterium
CCGAAATTTGAAAATAAGCCCGAAAACGGGCTTGTTTTTGCGAGTATCAGGCTGTTTTGACGAAAAAATGGTCGAATATTGAAATTTTAACCAACTCTTGAAGTGGCTAATGCTAAAAGCGGCAGTTTTTCAGAGGTTCCTAAAACCAAATTTTTAGTTTTAAATATTTTGACTAGAATTATTCCGCTGATCTTCCTACAAACTCAGTTCTGCAAGGATTTATACCTCGCAATCTGCCCTGTCTTAAGCTTTACAGCAGGAGTGTCTTACCCATGAATGCCTTACGCAAATTAACGCTTGGTTATCGCTTTGGATTACTGATTGGCTGTGTTGTCTTGGGTTTTGTAATTTACGGCGCTTGGTCGTTCAAAACCCTTAACGACCTGAAAGTAAACGGGCCCACTTACCAGCGTATCGTTCAGGGCAAAGACATCGTCGCCGACATTTTGCCGCCGCCCGAATACATCATCGAATCTTATCTGGTTACCTTACAGCTTTTTGCTAACGAGATGAGCGATAAAAATAGCGGCATAGAACGCCTGAAAACCTTGAAAGCTGAATATGACACCAGACATGCCTTCTGGGAGAACCAGCGTTTGTCGGACGCACTGGCGCTACCCCTGTTAAAAAAAGCGCATGTTCCCGCAATAGCTTTTTACACCGCCTTGTTCGATGACTTCGTACCAGCCATACAACTCGGCGATCAACAAAAAGCTGCCGCAGCAATGGCAAAATTAAAAACCAGCTACGAACTGCATCGCGCAGCAATAGACGAAGTGGTAACGATTGCCAACAATCGCGTAAAGTCAGACGAAACCATGGCTAGCCAACAGATAATCACCGACACACTTTTGATGCTGGTCGTGCTTGTGATAGCCATCTTGCTGACGGCAGGCATCGCAGCAATGATTTCAAACTCGGTATCCGCGCCATTGGTCGCCTTGCAGCGCATGATACTAGGCATTAAAAACAGCAAAGACTTCAGCGTCAGGCTGGCCGTTGAAAGTGATGACGAGGTTGCTCAAACAGCCAATAGCTTTAATGAACTTATCCAGAGCATTCAAGCAACCTTACTGACCTTGCTCGATAGCGCTCAACAAGTATCCTATGCCGCGCATGAGTTATCCGCGTCGTCTCAACAAGTAGCGGTCAGTTCCGGGCAGCAAAGTTCAGCAGCCAACGACATTGCCGCCAGCGTTGAACGCGTCAATGCCAGCATCAACCATGTGACGCAAAACGCCCGTCAGGCTTTGGATATTTCTAACCAGTCCGGCAATCTTTCCAATCACGGCGGCGACATTATCCACAACGCAGCGACAGCCATGATGCAGATTGCCGAGGCCGTGCAAGAAACATCAAGCACTATTGAGGTGTTAGGCCAGCAGTCCAAGCAAATTTCTTCTGTGGTGCAGGTCATTAAAGATGTGGCGGATCAAACCAATCTGCTGGCACTTAACGCCGCCATCGAAGCTGCGCGCGCCGGCGAACAAGGGCGTGGTTTTGCGGTCGTTGCCGATGAAGTCAGAAATCTGGCAAAACGCACGACTAAAGCCACAGAAGAAATTTCTCAGATGATCGCTACCATGCAGACAAGCGCCAGCAACGCTATTGTAGCCATGACCTCGGCCGTGGATAAAGCCGATAACGGCGCGGTGATTGCCCATCAAGCAGGCGAGGCTATCAATCAAATCAAGTTGGGTTCTGCGCAGGTGGTGGAGGTTGTCAATACCATTTCCAATTTGCTTAGCGAGCAAAACAAAGCCAGCAACGACATTTCATCCAACATTGAACACGTCGCACAAATGGCTGAAGAAAACAACGCCGCGGTTAGACAAACAGCTAGCGCAGCTGTGCAATTGGCGGCACTAGCCTTGGAAATGCGCAGCGCCGTCAGTCAATTTAAACTATAACGCTGCCAGCGGGCGTTTAATCGGTTTGGCGGTGGTTGCGCCATTCGGCCAGCGCGGTTTAATCCGCAGTAAAGCGTCTGCAAAAGCGCGCGGCACTGCAATATTCCAGAGAGTTTGTGATAATAGGCCAAGAATTAACTTAATCACTTTGGTCACTAGCCGCTCTTATGCAACGAATCCATTACTATTACGCGGCCCTGATCGGCTTTTTTGGCCTGTTTATCTTGCTGATGGCCTGGCACACGCTGCTGTCGCCATCCACCAAATTGCCCACCGCTTTATTGCTACTACTTACCGTGGGGCCATTGCTGCTGCCGTTTAAAGGCTTGTTAAATCGCAATCTGAAAAGCTGCACCTGGATGACTTACTTGAGCCTGCCGTATTTTGCCCACGGTGTCGCCGAAGCCTATGTCAGCCAAAGCGAACGACCTTTTGCGCTACTGGAAGTGCTGTTTAGCCTGCTGCTGTGTTTTGGTGCTGGGCTTTATGTTTACAAGGCCGAAAAAGCCTGAGCATTGTCGGTATGCAAGTCCCGTTACAGTTCGAGTTTCAAAGCAATCAAACCTTTGCCAGTTTTTTTCCGGGCAATAACGCCCAAATACTCGAGCAATTACAAGCTTTAGCTGCTAACGGCGACGAACAACAGATTTTTGTCTGGGGCGATGCGGGTAGCGGCAAAAGTCATTTGCTGCAAGCCTGTTGTCAGCAAGCCAAGCAAACTGGCAAAGACCCATTTTATCTGGCGTATAACCCGGCTAATCTGCCGACTCCAAGTTTACTGGAAGGTATGGAGGATATGGAACTGGTGTGCCTGGATAATATCCAGCACGTCGCCGGCCATCAGGATTGGGAACATGCGCTGTTCGCTTTTTACAATGCCCACCGACAAAATAATCATAAATTACTGATCGCCGCCGATTGCCCGCCCAAGTTTTTGGCCTTTGATTTACCCGATCTAAAAACCCGCATGGCCTGGGGGCTGACCTTAAAAATCCAGCCCTTGCGCGACGACCAGCTCATCGAAGCCTTGACCTACAAAGCGCATTTTTTGGGATTTGATATTCCAGCGGCGGTGGGCCGGTTTTTGTTAAATCATTATGTACACGATTTAACCGCGTTATGGTTATTGCTGGAGAAAATCGACCGCGCCACCCTGGCCGCGCAACGCAAACTAACTATTCCGTTTTTGAAGCAAATTTTGGCCGACGACGTATGAGCAGCAAGGTATTGATCGTCGGAGGAGGCGCCATCGGTGGATTTTACGGCAGTTTGCTGGCCAAAGCCGGTGCCGAGGTAGCGGTGGTCTGTCGTTCTAATTACAGTACCGTCAAACAGCATGGCTATCAGATTGAGAGTTATGCCTTGGGCAAATGGCAATTTATGCCTGGCCAGGTTTTACGCTACGCAGCCGACTATCAAGCGCAGGCCGATTACGTCATTTTATGCAGCAAGGTGACTGCCGACATTGACCGGGTCGGGCTGATTCGCGCCGCAGTCACTAAACAAACCGCGATTGTATTCATCCAGAACGGTGTCGAGATTGAGCAAGAACTGCAACAGGCATTTCCTGACAATCTGTTGATCAGCGGCTTGGCGTTTATCTGCTGTAACCGCACGGCACCCGACCAGATTAATCATTTGGCTTACGGCAAGTTAACCCTGGGTAGTTTATCGGCAGACCATGTCGGCAAAACCCAACACTTGCGCGATTTATTCCTGCAAGCGGGCATAGAATGCCTGGTCAGCGACGACATCATCGCCAGCCGCTGGCAAAAATGTGTGTGGAATGCACCGTTTAATCCGCTGTCGGTGTTGTCGGGTGGGCTGGCGACTCAGGCAATCTTACAAAATCAGGAAGATTTTGTGCGTCAGGTGATGCAAGAGGTTTGTAATATTGCGCAAGCCTGCGGCCATCCATTGCCTGTAGACATTATTGATACCAATATTGCCCAAACCCGTGTCATGCCGCCCTATAAAACCAGCATGTTGCTGGATTTTACACAAGGACATGCCATGGAAACTGAGGCCATTCTGGGTAACACAGTGCGTGCGGCGGCGCGGCAGAATGTAGATTGTCCGTATCTCAAGTCGCTTTATGCTTTAATGCTGCTTCGCGAGCTACAAATCCGTACCAATATCCCTCTTGCTTAGTGTCAAGTAATTGAAATTCTGCTTTTTTTGATTTTTCGGTTAGAATGTGAAGATTTTCATTGACCGTGTCTTTGAAGAAGCCGTGTGAATTTCGCCTCAGAGCCTTCAAAGCGAAGACCGGCCGCATACTTCGCTAGGCTAGCAGCTATGTGATCCACAACCAACCGTGGCAATGGTGCTGGGGTTTAAAAGTTTTTATGTTCAATTTTAGAGTATAACCATGACTGATCTATCGCTTTACAGAAACATCGGCATCTTCGCTCACGTCGATGCCGGTAAAACAACGACTACCGAGCGGATTTTAAAACTCACCGGTAAAATCCACAAAATCGGGGAAGTACACGACGGCGCGGCAACTACTGACTTCATGGAACAAGAGCAGGAGCGCGGCATTACCATTCAGTCTGCAGC
>CAIOHN010000271.1 GCA_903858105.1 uncultured Pseudomonadota bacterium
ACCCTCATCCTAACCTTCTCCCGGAGGGAGAAGGAACTGTTTCGACTTTTACGACAGCCTCCTCAGGGAGAGCGCTAGGGAGAGTGATTTTAATTCCCTCAACCTTCTGCCTGAGCGAGAAATTTTAATTTTTATCGGTTGCCTAAAGTGTAGTCTGCCAGCAGGGATTAAATATGTATTTTCTAAAAGTCTCCAGCGGCCAGGATTTGCTCATTTAGCCAACGCTGTAACACCCTGCCGAGGTACGCTTGCTCTTCCGCGTCCAACTCGCGGCCTTGCGGGATTTTGTGCCATTTTTCCAGACAGCCGCGACAGCAGCAGGCGGTGGCATGTTGCCCCACAAATACCGGATGGCCGCGAAACGGCGTTTGTTTGCCGTCGTTCAATGGATGGGCTGGCGCCAGCCGCTTGGCGATAAAGTCGGCGGCATGGCTTAGCACCGTATCCAGACCTTTGTTGCGTAAATAATCCAGATCCTTACCGTGTAACTGAAACTTGCTGCGAAATGCCGACTTTGCCAAAAAGGTAAACAGATCGTCCAAATCCCGCACGGCTTGTTATTACCTTAAAACGCCAGCAGCCGGGGTGTAGCTGTCGAGTACATGAATGTAGTTAGCCCTTTCATAAGCACTGGGATCAATCGCATGCTGCTGACTGACGCTGCCTTTTAGTTGACTGATGGATTGGTATTCGTGCTCTGTCAGCCATTGCTCCAGTTCTGCCAAAATCTGGCTCAGTTTGCCTACACCTTGCGACAACAACACACTGCACAAATGCACCACATCCGCACCGGCCAGCAAAGCTTTAATCACATCGGCAGTTTGATGAAAACCACCTGTTACTGCCAACGATAGATTGACCCGACCATACAGCAAGGCTGTCCAGCGGATACGCAGCAGGGCTTCGGCAGCTGTGGATAATTCCAGTTTCGGCACCACTTGCAGGGTGTCCAAATCAATATCCGGCTGATAAAAGCGATTAAACAAAGCCACGCCATCAGCACCCGCGGCTTCCAAGCGCTGGGCAAAATGGATAGGCGAGCTAAATTGCGGCGACAGTTTTAGCGTCATTGGCAAACTGACTTTGCTTTTTAATTCGCGCAGAATATCCAGATAACGGTTTTCCACGGTCTCGCTGCTCTCTGAGGCATTGGCCGCCAGATGATAAATATTCAGTTCCAGCGCATCCGCACCGGCTTGCTGCAAAGCCTGGCCGTATTCGATCCAGCCGCCTTGAGAAATACCGTTCAGGCTGGCGATCACCGGAATTTGCAGATTGCTTTTCAGGCGCTGTAAATTCTCCAGATATTGTTCCTGATAGGTCAAAATATGATCCGGCACCGGATGAAATGAATCGGCTTCGCCGTAACCGATGCTCTGCCCGTAAAAAAATCGCTCCATCTGCTGCTGCTCGGCTTCGATTTTTTCTTCAAACAATGAATACATCACCAACGCCGACGCCCCGGCATCTTCCAGGCGGCGGGCGCTATCCAGATCCTTGCTTAAGGGCGACGCTGATGGCACCAGCGGATTAGCCAGTTTCAGGCCCAAATAATTTGTCGTTAAATCAACCATGTTGGCTCTCCTGAGCTAAATCTGTTTTCACCTGGGCTTTCGCTGCCGCCACGCTAGTCGCATCGGTCCACTCCAGCGAGGCCAATTGCTGATAATAGCGATAACGGTTTTTCACATCCTGCTGCGCCTGTTTCAAAAAGGCTTCCGCCTCGTTGGGATGACTTTGCCACAACATGCTGAAACGGGTTTCACTCATCACAAACTCGCGTAACGGCACCGAAGGTTCCGCTGAATCGAGTTGCATCGGATTTTTGCCCTGCTGGATGCGATTTGGATTAAACCTGAACAGCGGCCAATGTCCGCTTTTTACCGCCAGATTTTGCTGGCGATGGTTGTTGGATAAATCCACGCCATGCGCAATACAGGGTGCGTAGGCAATGATAATCGACGGGCCGTCATGCGCTTCTGCTTCTAAAAAGGCATTCAGGGTTTGCGTATCCTTGCCAGCGTAGGCCACATGCGCGACATAGACATTGCCGTAGTCCATTGCTAGCAAGGCCAAGTCTTTTTTAGCCGTAGCCTTGCCACCAGCGGAGAATTTGGCCACCGCGCCCAGCGGCGTGGATTTGGAGGTTTGACCGCCGGTATTGGAATACACCTCGGTATCCAGCACCAGGATATTGACATTACGCCCGCTAGCCAGCACATGATCCAAGCCGCCGTAACCAATGTCGTAAGCCCAGCCATCACCGCCGATGATCCAGACGCTTTTTTTGCATAAATAATCGGTCAACGGCAACAAGGCTTGCGCGGCCGCCTGGGTTAAGGATGGCAGGTGTTGTTTAAGCTCTGCCACGCGTTGGCGCTGTTCATAGATGCCAGCTTCGTCGGCTTGATTGGCTTGCAAGATGGCATCCACCAGCTCGCCGCCCAAGGTTTCTCTTAGCGACAGCAGTAACTCGGCAGCGTGTTCGGCGTGTTTATCCACCGCTACCCGCATGCCCAAACCAAACTCGGCATTGTCCTCGAACAAGGAATTGCTCCAGGCCGGGCCGCGACCCTCTGGATTTTTGCTCCAAGGCGTGGTCGGCAGATTACCACCGTAAATCGATGAACAACCGGTGGCATTGGCAACAATCATTCGGTCTCCGAACAATTGCGAAGCCAGTTTTACATAAGGCGTTTCGCCGCAACCGACGCAAGCGCCAGAGAATTCAAACAGCGGCTGCAACACCATCGCACCTTTGATGGTATTGGTTTTTAGATGCCGACGGTCGTATTCCGGCAAGGCTAAAAAGTAATCCCAGTTTTGGCTTTCGGGTTCACGTAATGGCGCTTGCGGCTGCATGTTCAAAGCCTTGCGACTGGCATTGGATTTATCCCGAATCGGACAAATATCCACGCATAAACCGCAACCGGTACAGTCTTCCGGGGCGACTTGATAGCTAATGGATAAGCCAGCTGGAAAGTCTTTACCCAGCATCGCTGCGTGTTTAAAGGTTTCCGGGGCATCGCTCAATACTTCGTTAGGCACGATTTTGCTGCGGATGGCCGCATGCGGACAAACCATCGGGCATTTACCGCATTGGGTACATAAATCGGTTTCCCACACCGGAATTTCCAAGGCCAGATTGCGTTTTTCGTAAGCCGCAGTGCCGGTCGGAAATGTGCCATCGACAGGCATGGCGCTAACCGGCAGCGCATCGCCGCGACCAGCGATGATTTCGCCAGTGACGCGTCTGATAAACTCAGGGGCGCTATTGGCAATCAAGGCGGCGATGTCAAAACCGCTATCGGCTTGTTTGGGCAGCGGCACTTGCTGCAATCCCGCCAGAGTTTCGTCGATGGCTTTAAAGTTTAAATCGACGATGCGCTGGCCTTTTTTGCCATAGGTTTTTTCCACGGCATGTTTGATGGCGGCGATGGCTTGCGCTTGCGGTAACACGCCGGAAATCGCGAAGAAACAGGTCTGCATAATGGTGTTGATGCGCTTGCCCATACCGCTTTTCTCGGCAACCGCATTTCCGTCGATTAAATAAAAACGGATGTTCTTCGCCAGCATTTGTGCCTGCATTTTACGCGGCAAGGTATCCCAGACTTTTTCGACCGGCAGCGGGCTATTCAACAAAAACACCGCATTGTCGGCGGCATTGACCAGCATGTCGTAACGTTCCAGAAACACGGTTTGATGACAGCCGATAAATTTGGCGTCGTTTTCGCCAATCAAATAAGTCGAGCGAATCGGCGTGGGGCCGAAGCGCAAATGCGAAACGGTAATGGCACCGGATTTTTTTGAGTCGTAAACAAAATAGCCTTGGGCGTATAAATCGGTTTCTTCGCCAATGATCTTGATGGTGTTTTTGTTAGCGCCCACCGTGCCGTCGCTGCCCAAACCGTAAAACATGGCTTGAAAGGTTTGGTCGTGCGCATCGGTACGATAGTCGGCATCCCAATCCAAACTGGTGTGGCTGACGTCGTCGTGGATACCGATGGTAAATTGGTTTTTCGGCTGCTCGCGATTTAACTCGTCGTAAACCGCCTTGATCATGCCGGGGGTAAATTCTTTGGATGACAAGCCGTAACGGCCGCCGACTACTTTCGGCAAACTGGCAAATTTGCCGCCATTGCTAAAGTCTTGCGCCAAGGCAGTCAGCACGTCTTTATACAAAGGCTCGCCGTCAGCGCCCGGCTCTTTGGTACGATCCAATACCGCAATTTTGCGGCAACTGGTTGGCAAGGCGGCGATCAAGCGCTCCGGCGCAAATGGCCGGAACAGGCGGACCTTCAATAAACCCACCGCTTCGCCTTGGCGATTTAAATAATCCAGGGTTTCTTCCACCGCTTCCGCGCCTGAACCCATCACGATAATCACCCGCTCTGCAGTTGGCGAACCAACATATTCAAACAAGCGATATTGCCGACCGGTTAAGGATGCCAATCTATCCATGGCTTGCTGGGCGATTTCCGGTAAAGCCGCATAAAACGGGTTTACCGACTCGCGGCCCTGAAAATACACATCCGGATTTTGCGCCGTACCGCGCAGCACCGGATTATCAGGCGTCAAGGCGCGACTGCGATGACCACTGACCCAGGCGTCGTCGATCATGCCTCTAATCACGCTGTCATCGATGCTGACGATTTTTGCTACTTCGTGCGAGGTGCGAAAGCCATCAAAAAAGTGCATGAACGGAATCCGGCTTTGCAAGGCCACCGCGTGCGACACCAGCGCCATATCCTGCACTTCCTGCGGGGAATTGGAACAGAGCATGGCAAAGCCGGTCATCCGCGCCGACATGACGTCGCTGTGGTCGCCAAAAATCGACAAACCCTGACAAGCCAGGGAACGCGCGGCGATGTGAAATACCGTCGGGCTAAGCTCACCGGCAATTTTGTACATATTGGGCAGCATCAGCAATAAACCCTGCGATGCGGTAAAGGTGGTTGCCAGGGTGCCAGCCTGTAAAGCGCCGTGAATGGTGCCTGCCGCGCCAGCCTCGCTTTGCAATTCAACAACCTTTGGCGTGGTGCCCCATAAATTAGGCTGATTACGCGAAGCCCATTCGTCAGCCCATTCCCCCATGGCTGAAGAGGGCGTGATGGGATAAATGGCTATTACTTCGTTGAGTTTGTAGGCGATGTTGGCCGCCGCCTGATTACCGTCTATGGTAAGAGTTTCTTGATTTTGCATGGTACTACCTTTGGCGAAATATATCGGCGCCGGCCGATCACAACCGGCGGCTTTGTTATTATTCTGTGTAACTGTTTGCTGAGGCTGGCCTCGTCGGCTGGGAAGATTAAAGTGGACCCCACTGTCCAGACAAATTATTACTC
>CAIOHN010000272.1 GCA_903858105.1 uncultured Pseudomonadota bacterium
AAAATAATCCGTTTCCAGGTCTCGATTTTTTTTAAATTTTCGTTGATTTGTTCTTGCATGACGGCATTAACCTCTGTTCATCACGTCCCGTAAATCCAGCGCTGCCGCGTTGGCACGGGCAATGTAGTTAGCCATTGCCAGCGAGTAGTTGGCAAACAAACCAAAACCATCACCGTTAAGCACCACTGGGCTCAAGGTTGGGGTTAAGGCGTTTTCCAAAGACTGAATCATAATATCCAGGGTATTCATCGCCCGTTTGTCGAGCAGAATGTCTGAAAAGTCGTGCTTGATGGCTTTTAAGATGTGTACCAAAGCCCAGCTGGCACCGCGCGCTTCGTAGAACACGTTATCGATTTCCATCCACGGTGTTTGGCCGATAGTCGGCATGTTGATGTCGATCGGGTTGGACGGATCGCCGTGAGCCGCACCAGAGAATTTATCGGTACTGGCCGCCAAACGCGTAGACAAACCGCCCAGACGCTTAATCACAACCTCAGTGTATTGCCACAAGTTGTCGGCACGGGAGTGAAACTGCGCGGGTTTGGAGTCGGAGGTTGGGTTTTGCAAGCGGCCCATATAGCCGTGCAAAGCCTCAATGGCTTTGATGTATTCGGATTCAGTGGATGGCAATGCCCAGGAGTTACGTTCGTAGTAAAAATACGGCTCTGCTCTTGCCAAATCTGGATCTTCCGCCGATTGTGACTGATCGCGGGCAAAGTGGTTACGCAAGGCAGTGGTGCCGTCGCGCAGCATGACCAAGGCGCCGTATTCAAAGCTTTGGATGTTATCGCAAAACAGGCCAGGAGGTGCTACGTCGTTGGACAGATAGCCGCCGTGTTTAAACAAAATAACGTCGGCGATATGCGCCAGGGTGTTAGCGTAAACATAACCAATAGGCATTTGGTCGGTATGCGTTACGTTCATCCGTTCGACGGCTTCGTCTTGCACGCTAAACTGCTCTGGCTCGCGGCTCCACCATTCGCCCAAGACCAACATGACGATCAGAACGACGCCTATCAGCGAACCAAATCCCCAAAGTATGCCTCTTGACTTTGCGTCCTCGTAAGCTAATGGATTATCTGACATGTATTGCGTATCCCGGAATGACTAAAAAATTGAGCAAAAAACTGCGTTTCCTGCTAAGGAAAATATTGGGCGCATGTTAGCACGGATTGTAAATATGTCGTGTGATTTCAGTGCAGTTGCTCGCCCATCGATGGCAGGACAGAGCCCAGCAAGGTCGGCGGCAGTTGTACGAAAAAGCCTTTGCTTTGCAGGCTGGCAATCACTTTTTCCGGGTTTTCTCGCGCCAGTTTGCGTTCTGCGGTCAGTTGCAACTCCATCACAAACTCTAAGCGGCCAAAGCTTTTAAACAAGGCTTCTGGCACTGCAGAAAAATCGTCTTTTTTATCCAGATACAGATACAGTTCGTTTTTTTTAAGGCTTTTATAGATAAAGCAATGCATGATAATGCTCCCGAACAGAAATTTCGCCAATTCTAACGGTTTTTGTTTAGAATTTTCAGCTCAAGTTTGCCGCACACCTGCTATTTAAATGGAAAATCAACCCGCCAGTCCTGATAAGTTTTTTAAGATAGCCTGTATTTTTGAGGCTTCGCTAGCCTTGATAGCGCTATTGCTGGGCTGGTTGACGGATGTCGATCCCTTTGCAAATCTTAGCTTTTCGGAAACTGACCTGGCTATTGGGTTGCTAGCCACCTTGCCCTTGCTGTTACTGTTTTTTGCGATGCAGCAGATGGACTATCCGCCGATCAAGAAAATTCGCGAACTGTTGCTCGACACCTTGGGCGGGCATCTGGTCGGTCTGCATTGGACTGATCTGTTAATCCTGGCCTGTATTGCCGGTGTTGCCGAAGAAACCCTGTTTCGTGGTTTTCTGCAGCCCTGGATTGAAAGGGGTTGGGGCGCGCTGGCAGGTTTGCTGCTGAGCAATGCCGTGTTTGCATTAGTCCACGCCGTCACGCCGCTATATGCAGTTTTAGCCATACTGATGGGTTTGTACATGGGCTATATGCTTGATTACAGCGGCGAACGCAATCTGCTGTTGCCTATGGTTATTCACGCAGCATACGACTTTGTGGCGTTTGTTGTGATTCTTCGCGATTATCGTGATCGCTTCAAAAGGAATGTTTAATGTTTTCTCAATCCACGGTATCTGCCGCTGATCTTAAACCACACAGGCTCATTTGTTTCGGCATGTTGACTGTGCTGCTGGGTTATAACCTGGCCTGCCATGTCTGGCCTGCCGATATACAAATGGGCGTGGACGAAGCACAGCGCGTATTGGTCAGAAGCATATTGTACGGCGTGGCTATTGTTCTGTTTCCGGTCGTTAAGTTGTTGCGGCATATTTTGTTGCGTTTGAATCAAACCATGCCGGGCCCCAAAACCGCTAAACAGCGTTATCTGCTTACCATAATCGTCACCCAGGTCTTGATCGAACTGGTGGGTTTTTTTGGTTTAACCATGTTTATTCTGGGCGACGGCTTCAATACTTTATATATTTTCAGCGCGATGGCGGCGCTGGGTATTTTCCTGCACAAACCCAACATGGATGAATATTTGGCCATAGAATCGGCGCTTTCTATAAAAAGTTAGCAGGCCAGGTAAATCCCGTTGACTATTTCCGATTTTTAGGAATGCCGGTTAGGTTGTACAATGCCTGGCTTATTTACGATTAGCCACCCGGTGTGATTATGCAAATCATTCAAGAAGCTCTCACCTTTGACGATGTGTTATTGGTGCCCGCCCACTCAAGCGTACTGCCCCGCGAAGTCGAATTAAAAACCCAGTTGACCCGCAAAATTAAGCTGAACATCCCCTTGGTATCAGCAGCCATGGATACCGTTACCGAAGCCAGGCTGGCGATTGCCATCGCCCAGGAAGGCGGTATCGGCATCATCCATAAAAATATGACCATAGAACAGCAAGCGGCTGAAGTCCGGCGGGTAAAAAAATACGAAAGCGGCGTCATTAAAGACCCGATCACCGTATCGCCCAATGTGACGGTGCGGGAAGTGATGGAACTGACGCGGGCAAAAAATATCTCCGGCGTACCCGTGGTAGACGGCGAAGAGCTGGTCGGTATCGTCACCAGCCGTGATCTGCGTTTTGAGACGCGTCTGGATGAGTCGATTCGCTCGATTATGACCCCCAAAGACAAACTGGTTACCGTTCACGAATCCTTCAAACATAAGGAAGTGATCGACTTGCTGCACAAACACCGCATCGAAAAAGTGCTGGTGGTTAACGATGCGTTCCATTTGCGCGGCATGATTACCGTCAAAGACATTCAAAAAGCCAAAGATAACCCGCAAGCCTGCAAAGACGAGCAAGAAAGACTGATCGTCGGTGCGGCGGTCGGCACGGGTGCGGATACCGAAGAACGGGTTGCAGCGCTGGTGGAAGCCGGGGTTGATGTGATTATCGTCGATACCGCGCATGGTCATTCCCAAGGTGTTTTGGATAAAGTCCGCTGGGTAAAAACGAATTTTCCGCAACTGCAAGTTATCGGCGGGAATATCGCCACGGCCGCAGCCGCCAAAGCCTTGGTCGAGGCTGGCGCTGACGGTGTTAAAGTCGGTATTGGTCCTGGTTCCATTTGCACCACCCGTATCGTGGCCGGTGTCGGTGTGCCGCAGATCACGGCTGTCAGCAATGTGGCCGACGCGTTAAAAGGCACCGGTGTACCTTTAATCGCCGACGGCGGTATTCGCTACTCAGGTGACGTCGCCAAAGCTCTGGCGGCTGGCGCGCATGCAGTCATGTTGGGCGGTTTATTTGCCGGTACCGAAGAGGCGCCGGGCGAAGTGGAGCTGTTTCAAGGTCGTTCGTATAAATCTTATCGCGGCATGGGCTCGTTGGGTGCGATGTCGCAGCAACAAGGTTCCAGCGACCGCTATTTTCAAGAAGATACTGAACAAGTTGAAAAACTGGTGCCGGAAGGTATCGAAGGCCGGGTGCCATACAAAGGCAGCGTACTAGCCATCGTTCATCAGTTGTTGGGCGGGATCCGTTCCAGCATGGGTTACACTGGCAATAGCACTATCGATGCCCTGCACGAAAACGCACAATTTGTGCGAGTGACAGCCGCCGGTATGCGTGAAAGCCACGTGCACGACGTGACGATTACCAAAGAAGCTCCAAATTATCATATGAATTAAGCCGGTTTATCGGTTTAAGCGACCGGGTCTGCTCATCAAGTGCAGATCTGGTTTATGGCAACAACTACAACCTACAAGCGCAATGTCAGAAACGTCCTCAACCCCATGCAATCTCTGCGGTAGCAACCACGTTGCCGTATTATCCATGCGCAGCAGAAGCGGTGCAGAGTTACGTACCGTCATCTGTCAGCACTGCGGTTTGGTTTGGAGCGACCCGTTTCCGCATGATCCTCGGCATTTTTACGAGGAAGACTATCGGCTGGCATATAAAAACACCTACGCTCCCAAAGCCAAGCATATTTTGCGCGCTGGTCGGGTGGCGTTGGACAGGCATAAAAAAATCAAACATTTGTTGGAAAAACCACAAACCATGCTCGACGTGGGTACAGGCGGCGGCGAGTTTGCCTACCTGATTAAATCCTTGGGTCACGACCTGCAAGGCATAGAACCCAACAAAGGCTATGGCGAATATTCCGCAGCGGCGTACGGCTTAAATCTGCAAATCGGCTTTATTCAGGATGCGGATTTAGCTGAAAATAGCTTTGACTTGATTACCATCTGGCATGTCTTGGAACATACCGAAGATCCATTTTTTGTTCTGAACAAGTTACGCAGCCTGCTGAAAGCAGATGGCATATTGGTAGTGGAAGTACCCAACATAGAAGCCACCTGCCAATCGCCGATCAGCACTTTCCATGAAGCGCATCTGTATAACTTCAATCTGGCGACGCTGAAAAAAATGGGCGAAAAAGCCGGTTTGTTACTGGATAACCAACTGTTTTCCGAAGACGGCGGCAATATGACGCTGTTTTTCAAAAAATCGCCACAAGCAGATCAAGCCAGCGATTGGGCTATAGCCGACAACGCCGCGCATATCACTTCGATAGTGCAAGGCCATACCAATTTAAAACATTACTTGGGCGCAGCACCGTATTTACGTTTTATTAAACGTATGTCGCGCTCGCTATTTGAAAAGCAGGCGATAAAGGGTTTTGCTGACAATAAAAGCTTGTTAGATCATCTTTACCGAGGTTTGTAAGGCTTCAGGGAAGCTCTAATAATTCAAAAACTCCTTCTCCCTCAGGGAGAAGGTTGGGATGAGGGG
>CAIOHN010000273.1 GCA_903858105.1 uncultured Pseudomonadota bacterium
CAAGTAGAAGGCAAAGTAAAATGGTTCAATGATGAAAAAGGCTTCGGTTTCATTGAACAAGAAGGCGGCAAAGATGTTTTTGTACACTTTAGCGCAATCAACGGCAATGGCCGCAAAACCCTGAAAGAAGGTCAAAAAGTCATGATGGAAGTGACCAGCGGCCAAAAAGGCCCACAAGCGGAAAACGTTACACCGCTATAAATTGATCCTAAAAGCCGCCTGTTAGGCGGCTTTTTTGTTAGACCAATTTAGCCCACAAGTCATACTCGTCGGCGTCTTCGATTTCGACACGCACGAAATCACCGACTTGTAGATGCGTTGCGCCGTCAATAAACACCTGGCCGTCTATTTCAGGCGCATCGCTCATGCTGCGCGCCACAGCGCCTTCCTCTACCACTTCGTCGATCAATACGGTTTCGATCCGGCCGATGCGGCGCTGTAAGCGAGCTGCGCTGATTGCAGATTGATGTTCCATAAAGCGCGCCAAGCGTTGTTGCTTAATCTCTTCCGGCACTGAATCAGGTAATTCGTTAGCCACTGCGCCTTTAACTGGCGAGTACGCAAAACATCCCACTCTATCCATTTGCGCTTCGGTCAAGAACGCCAGCAATTCTTCAAACTCTTGCTCGGTTTCGCCAGGAAAACCCACGATAAAGGTGCTGCGAATCGTCAAATCCGGGCAGATTTTGCGCCAGGCACGGATGCGTTCCAGATTATTTTCCGCCGCCGCCGGACGCTTCATCAGCTTTAATATCCGGCTGCTAGCGTGTTGAAACGGTATATCCAGGTAAGGCAAAATTTTTCCGGCAGCCATCAGCGGTACCACATCATCAACATGCGGATAAGGATAAACATAGTGCATGCGCACCCAAATACCCAATTCGCCCAACGCTTCGGCTAAATCGTAAAAGCGGGTTTGCAGATCGCGTCCGCTCCAAGGCCGACTTTGATATTTAAGATCCACACCATAGGCGCTAGTGTCCTGCGAAACAATCAACAACTCTTTCACACCGGCATCTGCCAGACGCTGCGCTTCCAGCAACACCTCATCAATCGGCCGACTGACCAAATCGCCGCGCATGGAAGGAATAATGCAAAAGGTGCAGCGGTGATTGCAGCCTTCCGATATTTTTAAATACGCATAGTGTTTAGGCGTGAGTTTAATGCCTTGCGGCGGCACCAGGTCGGTAAACGGGTTGTGTGCTGGGGGTAGATATTCATGCACAGCCTCCACAACTTCGTCAGTCGCATGCGCGCCGGTGATTTTTAAGACTTGCGGATGGCGAGCCAAAATCTCGTCCTGCCTTGCACCCAGACAACCGGTGACGATTACTCTGCCGTTTTCCGCCAAAGCCTCGCCGATGCTATCCAAAGACTCCTCAACCGCTGCATCGATAAAGCCGCAGGTATTGACGATCACCAAATCCGAGTCTTTATAGTTAGGCGAGACCTGATAGCCCTCGCTACGCAAGCGGGTCAGAATCTGCTCACTATCGACCAGGGCTTTGGGGCAACCCAAACTAATAAATCCAACACGGGGATTACTCATTCACAATCTCTCGAAACATTATTTATAAACAGGTGGGCGGCTTGGGTAAGCCGGCGATTTTACAGGCGTATTTCAACGGCCCTTGCGGAAACAGTTTTTGCAGATAGCGGCTATTGCCTATGTCTTCGCCAAATTGCTTGCGAATGGCTGCCACGAACATCCGGGCATTGGGCAAATGCTTGAACTGCCGATAATAATCGCGGATGAACAGCAAAATTTGCCAATGCGCATCGCTGATTTCAATGGTCTCAATTGCGGCCAATGCCTCGGCAACGCGACGATTCCATTGTTCGGCATCGCGCAGGAAACCATCATCGGAGGTTTCCAGCTCAAGTTCATCAACAATCAGCACCACGAGTGAATAACCGGATTCTTGACCGTTAGTTCGACCAAACCAGCGTAATCAATCGGCTCCACGCCGACCAGCAAGCGTTGGGATTCAATTCCGTGCGCCAGCAACATCTCTTGCAAGGCATAAACCCGACAGGCGTTTGCCAGTAATTGCTGTAATAACTGATTATCCTGATGCCCAGCCAGCGCGGCACAAACCGCACTATCGACCAAGGCTACATCGTCGCCATGACCAATCCGTTCAATCACCGCCGCTTGCAATGGTGACAAAGACAACAGGTGCAGCATTATTCCACGTGCGTCAGCTTCAAACCGACGATGCCGATAACAATCAAACAAATCGACGCCAGCCTGAACCAATCCGCCGACTCCTTAAACAGAAAAATGCCGATAATCGCTACGCCAACGGCACCCATGCCGGTCCAGACCGCATAGGCCGTGCCCAATGGCAAGGTTCTGATGGCCAGCATCAACAGATAAAAACTGCCTGCTCCTGATACCCCCGTCACCACGCTTGGCCATAACTTTGTGAAGCCATCGTTGTACTTTAAGCTGATAGCAAACACGATTTCCGAGCAACCGGCGATGAACAAAAGCAACCAACCCATCAAAACTCCTTTGATATACACTATAATCAGCGGTATTTTACAATAGTGCCTTTACTAAACTGGAATATTTAGCACCTTAATGGAAAAAGAATCCGACTATCTGGTTACCAGCGCCAAATTGATTTTGGGTCATCTCGCTGATCTGATAAAAAAGAAGTGCATCATCGCGGCTCAATTTGGTGAGCATAATCAATCGTTTTTGACGACGATTATCGATATTGATCAAAAAGCCAAGCTATTGCTGCTTGATGTCGCACCAACAGAACTGCTGAATAGTCAGCTGCTGGGCTCCGCGAAAGTGCTGTTTCGTACTGAATACGAAGGCATTAAAGTCTCCTTCAGAGGCAAGGCCATCAAAAAATCCCAACACGATGGCCATCCGGTGTTTGCCATGCCGATTCCTGATGCGATTTTTTGGATGCAGCGCCGCCAGTTTTATCGGGTTAAAGTACCTTTGTCGCACAAAAACAGCACTTGCGAAATTCGCTTCAATACAGAAGGCGATGACGGCACGACCGAGACCCAAACCAAAGTGTTTAACCTGTGCGACCTCAGTATTGCCGGCTTTTCATTCTTAAACCCGGATACCGCAATAGCCGATCTGTTGCTCCCAGATACCGAAATCGCTGAGTGCGCCCTGTTTTTAAACGACGGCAGCCGCGCCAACGTCAGCGCAGTCATTAAAGGTGTCACCAACGTCCGAGCCAGCCCGACAACCTATCAACATCGGGTTGGCTGTAAATTCACCATGTTGCCGCCGATATTTGAGAATAGCGTTCAGCGCTATATGCAAGATATTGAATTACAGCAAAAAAACATGAACAACTAGCTAAATCAATCGTTTTGCCGCTTTGCCTCTACTCCTGTCCGAAGAAACAAAGCCCGCCAAAGGGCTGTATAACATGTCGAAGCTTACTTCAAGCCCAAGCATCGCGGTTATAATGCAGCCCTTCTGAAATCCGATTCCATCATCATGTCTTTACCGGTCATTCCCGCTACGGCGCTGCCGCAGCAGCCCCAAACCACGGTATTCTGGAGCGGCTTAAGCGGCTGCGGCGATTCTCTGGCCCTCGCTCAAGCGATTAGTCAGGAAAAACGCCTGCTGGTAATCGTTACTCCAGACAGCCAAACCGCCTTGCGTCTGGAACACGAGCTGTCCTTCTTTTTGGATAAAAGTCAGCCTATCCTGCATTTTCCTGACTGGGAAACACTGCCTTACGACGTGTTTTCGCCGCTACCGGAGATTATTTCCGAGCGCTTGCGCACCCTGGCGCTGCTGCCCGACACCAAACGCGGGGCGCTGATTCTGTCGGCTGCCACCTTGATGCACCGCCTGGCACCGCGCAAGCATATCCTGGCGCATAGTTTTTCGATTGAAGTCGGCGGCAGCTTAAGCCTGGAAGTCACCCGCGCCAAACTGGAAGCCGTGGGTTATCAATGCGTGTCGCAAGTTTATCAACACGGCGAATTTGCGGTGCGCGGCTCGATTTTGGATTTATTCCCGATGGGCAGCAAACAGCCCTACCGCATCGAACTGTTCGATGACGACGTGGAATCCATCCGCAGTTTTGATCCCGACACGCAAATGTCGCAGGATAAAATGCAAAAGGTCGAGTTGTTTCCGGCGCGGGAATTTCCGTTTACCGACGAGGCTATCAAACGCTTCCGTCAGGCTTTTCGCGAGCAATTTCCGGAATCATCGCCCAAGAACAATCTGTACCTGGATGTATCAAAACAAATCGCTCCGGCCGGTATCGAATATTACTTACCGCTGTTTGTCGAACGCACCGAGTCCTTGTTTGCTTACCTGCCCAAAACCGCGCTATTTGTACTACCGGCCAGTTTTGCCGACAACGCCCTGCGCTTTTACAGCGAAGCCGAAGAACGCTACCAACAGCGTAAATACGACACTGACAGACCGCTATTGCCGCCTACCCGCTTGTTTTTAACCGCGGAAGAAATCCAGCAACACACCAATCAGTTCAGCCGTATTGTTCTGGATAATAATGCCGAAACCGCACAGTCTTTTAACTGCAAAAGCTTGCCTGACCTTGCCATCGACAGCCGCCTGAAAGAACCGGCCCAGCGCTTGCGCCAGTTTATCGAAGGCTTTAACGGCAAAATCCTGTTCGTCGCCGAAACTGCCGGCCACCGCGAAGGCCTGATAGACAAATTAAAAAGCGTCAAAATGACGGTCAAACAACTGCAAAGTTGGCCGGAGTTTTTGCAAAGTGAACAATCGCCCTGCATTGTCGTGGCACCGATGGATCATGGCTTATGGCTGGCTGATTCCAATATTGCCATCATTACCGAAAGCCAGCTCAGCGGTGAAAAAGTCCAGCAACGCCGCCGTCGGCATAAGTCAGCCGCGCGGGCTTTAGAAAATATATTTAATAACCTCGACGAGTTGACTATCGGCTCGCCGGTGGTGCATCAGGAACACGGCGTTGGCCGTTATCTGGGCTTGCAGATGCTGAATATCGGTGGCATCGATGCCGAGTTTTTGATGCTGGAATACGCCAACAACGACAAAATTTACGTGCCGGTGGCGTCGCTGCATCTGATCGGTCGCTATAGCGGCGTCAGTGCCGAAAATGCGCCCTTGCACAAGCTTGGTACCGACCAATGGAGCAAGGCCAAGAAAAAAGCCATGGAACGCGCGCGCGACGTGGCCGCCGAGTTGCTGGACATCCACGCCAAACGTGCGGCGCGCCAGGGTTTTGCGTTTAACATCGATAACGCCGATTACAACGCCTTTGCGGCCGCGTTTCCCTTTGAAGAAACGCCTGATCAGCTCAGCGCCATCGAGGCTATTTTGCAAGACATGGCCGCCACTCAGCCGATGGATCGCGTAGTGTGCGGCGATGTCGGCTTTGGGAAAACCGAAGTGGCGATGCGCGCTGCCTTTGTGGCGGTGCAAAGCGGCAAACAGGTGGCGGTGCTGGTGCCGACCACATTATTGGCCCAACAGCATTACCAAAACTTTCGCGACCGCTTTGCTGACTGGCCGGTGCGCGTGGAAGTAATGTCTCGCTTCGTTACAGCCAAGCAGCAAAAAACCGTAACCGACGAATTAGCCGAAGGCAAAGTCGACATTATCATCGGCACCCACAAACTGCTGTCAAAAGACATGCTTTACAAAGCCCTGGGTCTGGTGATTATCGACGAGGAACACCGCTTTGGCGTCACTCAAAAAGAACATTTCAAAAAGCTGCGCCACGAACTGGATTTATTGACGCTAACCGCCACGCCGATTCCGCGCACGCTGAACATGGCCATGGCCGGTCTGCGCGATATTTCCATCATCGCCACGCCGCCGCCTAACCGCCATGCCATCAAGACCTTTGTTACAGAATGGATAGACTCGCAAGTTCAGGAAGCCTGCCAGCGGGAAATCAAGCGCGGCGGCCAGGTGTTTTTCCTGCACAACGACGTTAAAACCATGGACAAAATGGCCCGCGAACTGGAAGCGCTGGTACCGGAAGCACGTATCCAGATTGCCCACGGCCAAATGGCCGAGCGCGAACTGGAGCAGATCATGCTGGATTTTTACCACCAGCGCTTCAATCTGTTGATCGCCACCACCATTATCGAAAGCGGCATCGACATCCCCAGCGCCAACACCATTGTCATCAACCGCGCCGACAAATTGGGACTGGCGCAGATGCACCAGTTACGTGGCAGGGTTGGTCGGTCGCATCACCGCGCCTATGCTTACTGCATCGTGCCGCCTAAATCGCTGATGACCAAAGATGCCATCAAACGCTTGGAAGCCTTTGAAACCTCAGGCGAACTGGGTGCCGGCTTCATGCTGTCCTCGCATGACATGGAAATCCGTGGTGCTGGCGAATTGCTGGGCGACGAGCAAAGCGGACAGATTCAGGAGATCGGTTTTACCATGTACACCGAGTTGCTGGAGCGCGCGGTTAAAGCCATTCAATCTGGCAAGCAGCCGGAACTGGACGCGCCGCTGGACACCGGCCCGGAAGTGGATTTGCAACTGGCGGCCTTGATCCCGGAAGATTATTTACCCGATATTCACGCCCGCCTGGTGTTATACAAACGTATCGCCAGCGCCGAGACCGAAGACGATTTGCGCAAACTGAAAGTGGAAATGATCGATCGCTTTGGCTTGCTGCCGGATCAGGTCAAAGCGCTGTTTGCCATCACCGAACTCAAGCAGCAGGCTGCACATCTGGGCATCAAAAAAATCGAAGCCCACGCCACCGGCGGTCGCATTGTATTTACCGCCACCCCGCAGATTGATACCGGGGAATTGATTGGTATGATCCAAAGCCAGTCGCAAGTGTATAAGTTTGATGGCGCAGATAAATTAAGGTTTACCCAAACCTTTAAAGACATGGAAGAAAAGGTGGCGTTTTTAGAGAAATTGTTGGTGCGTTTGGGGCCGAAAGTTTGATGTAAGCCAATGGCTTAGCGGAATCCGGGAATTGGCAGGGCTATGATTTTTTAATGGCGACGATTAAAACCAGATCAGTTCATCGCCAAACTGGATTCGTTTCAAGCCTAAAATGCGGCATATGACTTGTTATTAGAATGCCGATACCATAGTTTTTCAATCACTCGCTGGGATTGACCCGGAACCGGTCAGCAAAACTGTATAATCCCGGCAAACCCTATCAGCTATTACACCTTGTCATGCCTGCCGCAAAAATCTTGTTCAGCCTTATTTTCATCTTTGCCATTAACGC